>NZ_QAJQ01000001.1:195538-251381 GCF_003852395.1 Pedobacter sp. KBW01 | reverse complement strand
ATTTACCGTCAGCAGCATGGTGCCTGTACCCAGGTTCTTTACCTTGGTACCGGTCAGCAGGCTTTTGGTCCGCTCTTTTGGTGCCTGGCCCGACCCTGGCTGGCCAAAGCTGTCCGGAAAGTCGTAATCGTCGTAATAGTTTACCATAAGGTAAACAATGTTGGTATTCTCCTCTCCAGCCATGGGATGTGTACGCACAGTATAACCATGTGGGCCTACCGCATTCCGTTCTTCCCACAATGGGCCACTCATTGTGTTTACATAATCATTCTGAATGCTTGCTCGGCTCAAATTATTGTTCTTTTCCAATCCGGTTATCACTACGCGGCCAAAGGCATCGTATTTGGTAAAAAACCATTCGCTGTTACCACGCTGAACGGCATCCTGAGTAAATACCACCTGATCGAGCTTATTATAAACCATAAACTCCCAGCCTTTACCCGGAATTTTTTTCTCCACTACCCTTTTGCGGCCATCGTAATGGTAGCCGTAAATAAACTGGTCGAAAATAGTCTGGGTTTCGTCAAAGCTGCTCAAGGCTTGCCCGTTCTCGTTTATCGCCGGTGGTAGCACATAGCGTAGGTTACCCAAATCATCGTACACATAATAGGTACTCAGGCTTTTGGTATTGGTTTCCCAAACCTTTTTTAATACCACGCGCCCTTCAAAGTCTTTGAACTCTTCGGTAGTACCCATTTTTTCGTCGGTAAATTGCCAGTTCTCATCTTTAACAATGGTTTTGTACAACTTGCCAGGCAGGTAAACCCCGGCTGCTGCCCCATTGTCGGTACCATTTAACGTCCACAGCTTTACCTCATCCTGCGCATTGGTACCATAATCGGTTTTAAGCGTGTGGCCGCCACTAATTTGCCAGTCTGCACCAGGAGCACCCTGCTGTAATACGCGGTTTAACGGCGAGGCTTCGAAAACCGTTTCGGCAAAAGGATAATCAATAACCTTTACCCCCCTGGTTGGTGAGTGATAAAAATCCAGCTGCTCGGTCAGCGCACCTGCACGGTAATTGCCCGTGGTGCCTGTCTGTGCAGCATAAGGCTCGTATTTAAATTGCTCACGGCCAAAAGCATCGTAAGCCACAGGTTGTACAATATCCTTAAAACCCGGGCTTCCTTGTAACTGCACGGTTTGCAAAGGCCTACCCAAGCCATCCAAATACTGGACAGTCTGGTTTTCTTCGCACAAGTTGCGGCTGTTGCCCAAAGTACCATCGGTTACGGGTATTTTAAAACTACGGGTAAGGATGTAGTTCTGGTTAGCACTCGGCGTTGAAGACAGTGGCTGGCAGTTCAAGTAGCTCAAACCCGTGGTAAAAATGCGCACCGAACCGGTGGTCTGGAAACCATCAACCAGCGTTACACTCAAAGGCGCACTGATTTCTGTTTCGCCATTATGCACCGATACCACTTTCTGGCCGAAAGCATGGCCACCAAGCAGCAATAGCACCACAGCACCAATGTATCTGAATTGTTTTTTCATGAGGGCGTTAGTTTTTATAGTGATAGTTGGTTTGTTTTAAAATGTTACCGTTCTGGTCTTTTACCGTTTTTAAGTGCTGAAAGGCATCATACTCATAATAGGTGGTCATGCCTTTGGCATCGGTACTGCTGGTCATCCCAACTAAAGGTTTATAGGTATAACTGGTAATCTGGGCATTGGGTAATCCACTCCTTAAGGGAGCCAAAAAGGCATTTACATCTGGATTAGTTTGTGCACTGAATACATCTACGGCACTTTGACCACCTAAAACAGCAACGATTGCAGAAAGTTCCGCATTTTTGATTTCTGCCACAGGATATTGGGCATTGTAACTCCAAACATAACATGTTTTAGAGCCATTTTCTTTCGAAATAGCTAATGGGTTTCCTTTAGTATCATGATCATGATAGCGCAACCTGAACTCATCATTCCCGGTGATAGTATTTCTCCCTTCTACCGAAGCAGGGGTAAACAAACCTGCGCTGAGCTGGGTATAATTAGTTCGGACTAAATTTGTTTTACCATTTAAACTGGTGCTTTCTTCAATTACAGGTTGAATAACATTTGCGGTTACCATAGCCTGATACACTCCGTTTGGATCTCTGTTTTCGCTCACCATTTCATTTGGATATTTATACAAGCTTACTTTAGTACTTTCATCACTTAAAATGGTTTCAGATTTTGTAATGTTAAGGTGGCTATAATCGTCGTAATATGATTTCTTTGTAATGATTGTTTTGTTCTGATTTTTATCATACAAAGTATCAGCCTCAACCGAAGGGACAACCCAGTAAGAGGCGGTATTGTAATATCTTAAGTTTGCTGTATTTACATAATTTGAAGGAAACCCTAATCCATAACTTGTTACTGGTAATGTGGGAGCTTTTGTTATACCTTGCAAATACCTGGTTTCTTTTAGCGTATATTGATATTCCGTTTTCTTCATAAGATGCCCTGATGCATCAGAAATCACAACTTTATTAAGTTTTCCATTCTTAGGGTTATGTATAACCGGAATATAAGGAAATGAAGAAGAAGATAAGACGTCTTCAGTATTTGTATAATAATATTCAGTCTTTCCGTTCTCTCCATTTTCGCCGTCTAGTTCGGTAACACTATTGTATCCAATCACTCCGGCATTCATAGAAAGATTTGGAACGGGTATAGAGTTTGACATACGTGCTACATACTGAAAGTCATAAAAATTCTGGTGTACAGGATCACTGGCTCCGGTACTCTTAATCCTCATTTCAGTTACGAAAATGGGAAAATCATATCGGATTGGTGTAATAAGCCGGCCATTGGTAGTAGCATCTGCACTATTATATAAATACTTCTTTATGCCTGTAACAGTAGCATTGTTATCCATGTTGGTAATTTTCGCAATTCTTAGACCTCCACCTTTTTTTTGGGACATTAGTGTTCTTGCATCCCAATTAGCCCTTATTGCCATGGTAATACCGTCAATATTCCTGATATCCATCGTATAGTGACCAGGATAAAGTATAAATTCAGCCGTTTGTGGGTTTAAATACTGGCCGGAAGGCTGCATACTTGTTTCTGAAAACTGGTAAATCTGGTTTCCGTCCTTATAAATGTGTGCATAATCGCCAACATAGGTAATATCGCCAGATTTTTTGAAGGTAGTAGTAAAGCTTACCACAGGTGTATCAATAGTAGCAATATCAAAACTAATGGTGTATCTGTTCAAAATTGAATTGGCTAATGCTGATTGAGCAGCGTAGGTATACTGATCCTCTCCTTTAAGATTACCATATTCGTTCAGCTCGTAATTAAAAATAGTAGAACCACCTGTTGGATAGCTAATTGACGAAAGCGTACCTTTTACCATATTGGCATCTGTCTGATCGGCACTCCGGTCTGCACCTTTCCAAAATTTCTGAACTCCGGGAACCACTTTGGCCGGAAGCAGGGTGTTGTTTTGCGTCTTTCCATTGTAATACCCCCAATGATCGATCGCCTTGGTATATTTATAAGGCAAATCACCGGCATTATAATAATTGAAAGCATAAGGAGGCCTTACTTGTCCATCTGCTCCTGTCTCCACAACAGCATCTAATTTCAGCCTCCTTTTGTTTGTATAATCATTATTTAAAGCTGTTGAAACACTTGAAATGAAATTACTGTAACTAAGATTATACTTTTTCAACTGGTTATTGTTTAAATCCTTAACAATAATTTCAGAGAGTTTCTGTGGTTTATTTGTACCCATGTATTCCACATCATCCCTATCTGTTGTATTGAACTCTATACTGCCACCTGAAAAATTAATCTGCTTAAGATAAACTTCTAGTGTTACTTGCTTAGAACTGTTATTCTGACGATAAACAGCGCTCAGTGTAGGAGGAGAGTATCTGGGATCGTTAGTCGGAAAAGCACGATTATCCATTGTCAATACATCATATTCACTCTCAGAATTACTTGTAAGACTAACACTTTGCACCTGTACTTGCGATTGATAGACAAAACTAATGGTTTCGCCATTTGGCGCAACAACGCTATCCAGATACCAGGATGTGGTAATAAACGGATTACTAACGGTATAATTGTCAAACGTGCCAATCTGGGCATCATTTGGTTGTTCGGATGAACTCCGGTAATCTTGCGTACGCTCTCTGGTATTAAAATAATATTTAAAGCCCGATGCATCGGTAACCACCCAATTATCCGTGGCCTGAAGATACTGCATCCTTAAATTATTCTTCTCGTCTTTGTAAACCGCAGAACCATCAACCAGTTTTGTCAGCACGAATTTCCCTGAATAATTATTAAAGTTATAATTAAAGAAATCGGGATCTGCGTCAATCGCCCCCTGGTCGAAATAATACAAATAATTTTGATAAGGCGTACTCAGATTATAAAAATCAGTAGACAAAACAGTATGCTTATCTGGTAATGCATCGGCATTGTAATATCCGGCAGCAGTACTAGCAGTACCAAATAAATCATCACTTCCGCGAACAGTTTTAGTAATAACCCCACCAGCAGATAAAGACCAACCCAAGCCAACCCAGCTGGCATTATCAGCGGGGCGTACACCAGTAGAAAAATAACTCAATTTGATTGGCAGTGTATGGCTGGCAGTTTTAATTTCATATAGGGGCACCGTTACCCCTACTGTACCATTGTAATAATTAACAGGATTATTGCCATACACACCAAGTGATGCCGCTGTTGGTGAAGGTTGAATTACTTTCATCGGATCGAACGGCTGCTGGCCGTAACTTAGATGACTAAAAAAAAGAAGTCCGACGGTGAATGCGTTAATAAAGACTTTTAGGTAGTTCATTCTTTTTTAATTTATTGTTATCAAAAGCTGGTTAATTTGTAAGTTATATTGATACGTGATTTTCAGATTCTTTAAAAACTACTACTCATCTGGAACATGGGCAGGTACATCGCAATCAGGATTACCCCGACTACTAGTCCCAGAAAGATGATGATTAAAGGTTCCAGCAAGCCGCTAATGGCGTTGGTTTTGTATTCTACCTCTTCGGTATATTGTTCGGCCAGTTGTTCAAAAAAGTATTCGAGCCGGTTTACCTCTTCGGCAATTTTAATCATCTGGATAAATTTGGCCGGATAAAAGGTGTATTTGGCCAGGGCCGATGAAAGACTACTCCCCAGCAGAATATCCTTTTCGGCCAGGCGGAGCGAATTTTCCACCGGATAAAAAGTGATCATTTGCCGCACCAGCTCTAAAGCCTGTAGCAATGGGGTATTGGTTTCGGTAAGCAGGCGCATGGTATTGGCAAAACGGGCCAGGTAAACTTTCCGGGTAATTTCGCCTACAACCGGGACGCGGAGCAAGAGTAGCGCAGCTCCTTTTTTAAACCAAAATTTATTGCGGTTAACGAAATAAAGCACAACCAGTGCCATCACCGTAAAAAGCATGAGGTAGATGTACCGATCGAACCAGTCAGAAAAACTTACGATAACCGAAGTGATATAAGGCAGCTTGCCACCAAAGCGTTTAAACACATCGGCAAACATGGGCACCACAAACTTGATCATAAAAAATACCGCGGCAAAAGAGGTAAACAGTACCAGTAAGGGATAGGTAATGGCGCCTATAATTTTACGTTGCTGGCTGATTTTAGCTTTGTAGTATTTGGCCAGCTCGCCCAATACCTCGCCCAGTTTACCCGTTTCTTCGCCAATTTTAACGCTGTAATATTCGTATGGACTGAATTTCGATTCCGCCTGCATGGTTTCGGACAACGATTTACCCGCTATTACCTGCCTTTGCACAGCAGCAAAAAGCTCCACATCCTTTTTCTGGTTATACGAACCTGCAGTAAGCTCCAGCGCCGAACGAATATCTATACCCGAACGGATAAGCGTACCGAGTTCGTTGTAAAAACCTTCCTTTTTCTTATCAGAGAATTTACCCTTGCTAAACGAAATGTCTTTGCTCAGAAAATCAAATGGCCCGCCCCCTTCCTTCTGCTGGGGAGCGCTACTTTTTTTCTGGTATTTTGAAATATCTATTGATGGCATGTTAATGAAGTAAATCGTGGGCGCTGTAAAGTTTGGTTAAGGCAAGCGGAATTGCAGGTTGTTTTTCTACCTGCAACATGAAATTAACATGGTCAACGGTATCCAGCTCAACGGCTTCCCTGCCCTCAAAAAGAAAATGAGTTTGTACGGTGCTTAAATGAAAGCTATCCGTGCGTAAATCTTTTACTTTTCTCAACACTGCTTTTTCTGCAAAATGATAAGATATGCCTAGGCTGTCGCCTAAGATATCGATCCCATCGGTGCTCCTGACCAGGTAACGCCCCTTTAAAATATCTTTTTCCATCGTTCTGCGCAAGGTTAATACTTCCTCGGCCGCAGCATTCCTTTTCTGGAAAGCCTGAAAATAATC
Organism: Pedobacter sp. KBW01; assembly: GCF_003852395.1. Taxonomy (NCBI): domain Bacteria; kingdom Pseudomonadati; phylum Bacteroidota; class Sphingobacteriia; order Sphingobacteriales; family Sphingobacteriaceae; genus Pedobacter; species Pedobacter sp. KBW01. The sequence continues at coordinate 244,996 of NZ_QAJQ01000001.1, read as the reverse complement.
GCCCACTATACCATAGGCGGTATAGCAGATACTGATGCATACTGCTGCCAAAAGCATAGCGATGGCCACTTCCATCAGGGTATAAGCCTCAATCCGTTGCGTTTTCATTGCTCTTTTTTAAAAGGAACCTGATACTACCAGCCTGCGCCCCATTATCGGTTGCCTTAATTTCTAAAATATCCATACCGCCGTTCACCTGTTTCAGTGTACTGCATTCGTAATCAATGCTATCAATTAGCTGATGACCGCTTTCTATTTTGCCGTTTTTAATGGCTTGCTGCCTGAGCAATTCGAGTTGCTGGTTTACGCGCACTTTACGCATCGAAACCCCACTCCTGAGCACGTTAGAAAACAGCCCCATCGCAATCGAAAAAACCACCATAATAATAACCATGGCAATCAGCACTTCAATCAGTGTAGATCCAGATAATCGCTTTCCCTTTAATTTTCCCATCTCAGTATTTTCTTATTTTCCGAAACACCTGTAAATATGGCCGAGCTGAGGTACATCCGGTTTCGGGCCTTTCTGTTTAAAACCACATCAATTAAAAAATTTTCGTAAAGGGTTGCAGGTGTTTGCATGATGAAGCGGTTGCAGGAAACCTTCCCGGCTACCTTTACTTTTTTATCGAGCTTAAGCAAGCCCGTTGCATAAACCTCCCCTTGCACGGTGGTTTGTTCGCCCAGGCTTACCAGCGTTTGCAAAGCCGACCTTCTAGGCTCGTAACTGAAAATAATACCTTCGAAGCGGTTATTTTTCCCCAGCGTAACCTTAGCCTGATCAACCATTTTTTCTTTACTCACCAGTCCTAATACCGATGGATAGCTCAGCGTTACACCGTTGCCAACAGTAATCGAATCGCGCGCAAAAAGCTGGCAGTTGCCTTTAAAGCCATCGGCCACCACAATGCTTTGAGCATAAATAATGGTATTATCGAGTTTAGCCATGGCCGAAACCTTCACCGTGGTATCAGAATACAGTATAACCTGACCTGAAAGCTGGGCAGTAAGCTGGCTCAGGCCCGATACATTAAACTTCTTAGCAGCATCGAAAAAAGAAACCTGTTCATCTCCTCCATTTAAAGTAAAGAGCCGCACCGGATCAAAATCAAGCTCCGATTCTATTTCCTTAATCCACTTACTTTCTAGTCCCCCCAATGTTCGTTTACTGTCGCTGATTTTACCATAAACCAGCTGATCACCAGAGTATGGCCGGCTATCTACATAGGATTTGCGCATACCTGCCTTGGGCACTTCTACATTACCCGTAATGCGGGTATCGCCACTAACCGATAAAGGCCGGTCTTCATCGCTGAGGTACATAGCAACGGCATCACTAGTGGTTTCTTGCCCCATTAAAAAAACCTGTTTAAGGGTATCACTCAGTACAAAACTTTTAACCGTAGCCAGGTTAAAAATGCCCCAATGTTTTTGCTCAATTAATACACTATCGGTTTGGTCGCCAAAAAGATCTAAAGCAAGGCTGTTTTGCTCCCTATTTTCACTTTCTGCAAGTACATAAGCTATACCCGAATCCATATTCCGGCTGAGCCGGGCCATACGCACTTCTTTGAGGTAACTGCCCCGATAATGTGAAGCCAGCATAATCAGCGAGGCACAAATTACCGCGATGATAAAAGCTACAATAATCGAAAAATATAAGGCACCTGCTTTAAGCATATTTGGGGTTAACGGGTTAATTGCTTCAATCGTTAAATGATCATTCGTTCATTATTACTTTCAAATTGACTATTGGTCAGTGGTTCATTAGCAAACTAAAAACAGCCACTAAAAACTGCCAACTGAGAACTGTTCACTATTTAACCTTCTTCTTCAGTTCATCAATTTCTTTCTGCTGCTTGATAATGTAAAGCGTTAATTCTTCAACCTTTTGCAGCAATTTGGTTTGCAATTCGCTCACACCAACCCCCTCCTGCTGCATGGTTTTGGCAGTAGGTATTTCGGGCAGGTGCCGATTTTGCTTCACAAACTTTTCGAGATCGGCAATGGGCCGTAATGGGTAACCACTTTCGAAAACAAAATCGGCTCCGGTAGTATTCACTACGATTTCGTTGGCGCGCACTTTACCATTCACATCTACTTTATAAGCCGCATTAGCCTGCGTTGTTTTTCCAATCAGCAGGTTACCGCCATCTGTAAGCTGCATAACTGGATCGACCACAAACGCAGCACCGACTGTTTCTTCACTTGCACTTTTGGTATAAAACTTAATCCCACCGAAACTGAAATTATCGCCCAGCACAATCGCATTCCTCGACATATTTTGATAAGCATATACCAGCCCTGCGACTGTATTACTCGGCTTTAAACCATGCGCCAATACCAAGCCCGCTGAAGAGTACATGCTCCCTAAAGTATTATACTCGCTGGAACCTACAATACCGAAACCCAAATAATTCCCCCCAGTAGGGTTTTCCAGGTTGATATTACCACTAACCGAAAGCCTTTGGGTAGGATTTGCAGTTCCAACACCCGTGTTTCCGCTACTCAGCACGGTTAACTTCGGATTATTGTAATCACCATTGGCAACCATCCACTGCCCATCCAGTAAATTCCCGAAAAACCAATTGTTGGTACCATCAGCAAGCCTGGTTTGTATACCCTGGGTGTAACCTCCATCATTGGTATTTCTTTGTAAATAAAGGGTCGGTGAATAATCGTATACCACCGGACTTCCAGCCGTTGGGTAATTGTTATTTTGGGCAAAGCCTGATAAAGCTGTTATTACCAGAGGTAAAACAAGTAGTTTTTTCTTCATTGATTTTATTTATTTATTTCCTGCAAGTTTTTTAAGCAAAGCCTCCATTTCTTTTTGTTTAGCCACGATACTGCGCAATTCCTTATCTTTTTCAATCAAATGCAAGGTTAATTCCTCAATCTTTTTCTGCTGTAACTTAACCACCTCACCCAACACTAAACCATTTGTTTCAATCTCTTTGGCAGCCGGCATTTCTGGCAGACGTTTATTCGCCTTGATATAACTTTCCAACTCTCCCAGGGTTCCAACCTTATACCCTTCCTCAAAAACATAATCCGGCCAGCCAGTGGTTTCGACTTTGATTTCTTTAGCGCGGATTTTACCATTAACAGCTAACCTCTCGTTAGGGCTTGTTGTACCGATACCCACATTGCCATTTTGGCCATTTAAAAATAACCTACTGGTTAACTGCGATTGTTCATCACGGCTCCTGAAATTAAAACTACCATAATTTGTACCAGCCGTATTGGAATAGAGGTTATCAAAATAGGTATTCGCATCAGCCGTGTAATAATAAATATTTGAACCAGCAGAAGTACTGTTTTGATAACGCATCCAAAGCCCAGGCCTTTGCCCATCTGCGGTAGATTGGATATCAACAGTAGCATTATCACCCCTCACGGTTAGTATATTATCAGGATTTGCGGTGCCGATGCCAACATTTTTGTTCGGCAATATTTTTAATGCAGTATTATTTCCTCCCCGCCAATTAAATTCAATGGGAAGCCTATTCCCACTGACATCAAGCGGGCCCTCAATCATTAAACCTCGAGGATATTCGGAATAAATAGCAGTTTGCTGGTAGGTAGAACCATCAAGTCCTCCCCCCCAAATGCTTATTGGCGAATTTTGGGCGAAGCTGGTGTAAACCGCAAATAAGGGTAAGAACAGCGTTAATCTAATTAGGTATTTCATTTTTATAAGTATCTATGTTACTAATGGGTTTTATTTAGCTGCTGGAGTAGCAGATTTAGTTTTTGATCAAGTTCGTTTACTTTTGCTTCCATTTTTTTAAGCTTGCCAATTTCCTTATCCTTTTCAATCAGGTGCAAAGTAAGTTCTTCAATCTTTTTCTGTTGTAACTTAACCACCTCTCCCAATACTAAACCATTCTCTTCTATATCCCTGGCAGCTGGCATTTCGGGCAAATGCTTATTTGCCTTAATGTAACTTTCCAACGCTTCCAACGTTCCAACTTTATAACCTTCCTCAAATACATAATCGGGCCAGTTTGATCTTAATTTGATATTTAACTCTTCTGCTATTATCTTTCCGGCTACAGCAAGCTTGTAATCAGCAGGTGGAGGTGTGTCGGTTCCGATACTCAATTTACCTTGTATAGTTATATTCGATTGCTGTGGCACCTCTCTAATTTCCGTGGTACTTTCTGAAGGCATTTCACCCAAAGCAAAACTCCAACCAGAATAATAAGCGGGGAAGTCTTTCTGATCTGTAGCAGATATTGTATAGTTGCTCCAATAAACTCCTCCATTAGATAACTCAACCCGAATACAAGTAACACCATTGCTATTAATGTATTTCCCGAGCCGAATCCTTGCTGGTTTGGCATAACCGAGTTGACTATGATATTGAGTCCAATAAAAACTACTCTGATAATGATACCAACCTATTGTAATATCAAGGGCCTTATTTGAATTTCCATACATATAGCCGGTTATATGCAATTGCGGAGCTGGATTATCTGTTGCCGGAATATTCGTATTAATGTAAAAAAATGCCGGACTACTTTCTAGAGCATTTATCTTTAAAATCCCTGGATAACTACCATTTTGCCCAAATGAAAAACTCCATAAGAGCGTAAGTAAACCGAATAACATTAGTTTTTTCATATCTTATTTTTTGTTTTTATATCATTCATTTCTCTCCTCATTTTGGAGCAGGCTTTTTTTAATTGTTTGTTTTCTTTCTCTATCTTGATTAGATGGAGAGTAAGTTCTTCCTGATTTTTCAGCAATTGTTTAACCATTTCGCCTAATTCCAAACCATCTGTTTCAATCTGCTTTGCTGTTTGCATACCAGGCAAATGCTTATTTGCCTTAATGTAACTTTCCAACTTTTCTAACGTTCCAACCTTGTAACCTTCCTCAAAAACATAATCGGGCCAGTTAGTGGCTTCTACTTTTATTTCTTTCGCACGGATTTTGCCGTTTACTGCTAACTTTTCGGTTGGATTAGTTGTACCAATTCCCATATCTCCATTAGATTTAATGGTAACGGCCTCTACCTTTGCAGAATAGGATTTGGTATAAAAACTTAAAGAGCCTTCTACATTACCCGTACTTCCATTCAATAATCTTGCCTGTACCCCACCTATCTCGGTTGTAGTACCATCATCAACAAGATTCCTGAAAATAACTCCTGCACCTTTATAGTATTCTACAGTATTTTTGGTCAAACCCAGTTGATCATAATTTGTACCAGTAGATACTTCTAATTTGGTGGTAGGTGCAGTAGTACCAATACCAGTGTAACCACCAGCCAAAACACTTAGCCGTTCAGCTCCACCTGTATAAACCGCCAATCTTTGATTGGGTGTACCATTTGTTTTTCCTGCTAATAAATAACTCGTGCCTGCCTGTTGATATAACTGAATATTGTTACCCGAGCTAGCTTCCTGAACAATAATTGCATTTTCTACATTTTTTACTGTCGTATAACCTCTTTCGGTAACTGTTTGTAAGGTTTCTTGTGCATTTACAATACAAGCCGTTGTTATAAATGCACCTGTAAATATGATTTTCTTCATTAGATACTAATTTGATATGGTAGTATTTTTTTTCATCAGCTCCTCGATTTTTGTAACCCGATCATCCAACGACTTATTTTTATCTTTTTCCTTACGAAGTTCCTTGTCCTTTTCAATCAGGTGCAGCGTAAGCTCCTCAATCTTTTTCTGCTGTAACTTAACCACCTCACCCAACACTAAACCATTCGTTTCTATCTCTTTGGCTGCTGGCATTTCGGGCAAATGTTTATTCGCCTTAATGTAACTTTCCAACGCTTCCAACGTTCCAACTTTGTACCCTTCCTCAAAAACATAATCAGGCCAGTTGCTTGCTTCTACCTTAATTTCTTTTGCACGGATTTTGCCATTAACCGCTAACTTTTCGGTTGGATTGGCAGTCCCAATGCCAACGTTACCACTTTGTGTAATCCGCATTTTTTCACTATTCTCAACGGGTTGTTCAGTATTTAAATCGCCGTTAACAGCCGTATGAAAAGTAATGCCATGATAATAGTTTAACGAAACAAAAGAACCGGCATCGGCTATACTACGTATTTTCTTTACCGTATTAGTTGTCGAACCTGCCACTACATTATTCCCCAGAATGGTTGATGCTCCGCTAAAAGTTTCGGATAAAGAAGCATAGCTGATCAAGTAACTATTTGTCCTATTTGCAAGTAAAATATTACCGTTTACAGTTAACTTTTCAGTTGGTATACTGCTTTGGCCAATACTAAAATTCTCATTACTCACCAAAAAGGATCGCCAGGCTCCCCAACCTGATTAATTAAACCCAGAGCGAAGAAAAACATCACTTCCATCACCAAAGGCTAATTCATGCGCTCGCCCTCCAGTATCATCAGACCAACCCCTTATCCCCAATATGGTGTGGTAAATACCAGTCGAAAGGCCAAGCACTGTTGTTTCTTTAAAATGTGCCTCTACCGAACGGCTATAAGAGCCGGGTGTTGTTGAGGTGGCTCTTGTATCCTGTATGGTTAATGAAGTTTGGGCCAGCAAAAACTTTGTTGCTAAGCATAGTAATGCTGTTATGGTATATCTTTTCATGCCATTATTTTTTTATTTTCATTAAAGCCTCTAACCTCAAAATTCTGTCTTCCTGCGATTGGTTTTTCTCTTTCTCTTGTTTCAGCTCCTTGTCCTTTTCAATTAAATGCAGGGTAAGCTCTTCTACTTTCTGCAGCAGTTTTATATTCAACTCGCCCAGGTTAACACCATCTTTTACCATTTGCTGGGCAGTTGGTATTTCGGGAAGGTGTTTATTGGTTTTTACAAATTGTTCGAGCTCAGCTAAAGCAGGGAGTTTATAATCGGGTTCGAATACAAAATCGGCTCCTGCATTTACGCTTACCTTTATTTCTCTGGCAGCTACTTTACCTCCTACTGTTAATTTCGTATCGGTCTCGATTTTGTTGGTACCAATGGCCATGGGTTCGAGCGTAAATTTGTAATCGCGGCTTTGGTTATTGGCCAATACCTGTGGAGTAGTAATTTGTATAGCAGCGGTGTTAACCGATGTTACCGACAAACCGTTTATGTTTACGATCACTGAATTGGCCGTACTTACCAAATGGTATAGTGGGAGAATGAGGTGGTTAGCTGCATCGATCTGTAACTCGCCCAATTTCCATTGCGCAGCCACAGGACCAAATGCGGCTAAAACTTCCGAAGTATTAGAATGAAACACCGAGCCTCCATTTCTGCCAATGTCGTACCGTTTGCGATAACAGCCCGTTGTGTTTTGGTGACTAAAGCCGCCACTTAGAGTTACCTCCATATAGCCCCATATTGTGGCGTCACCAAAATCGATATAGGACACTAAACCGGTAACTTCATTGGCAAATTGAGCAGAATGTCCATTCCATTTAAAAGTATAATCCTGTGCATGGCTTTTTGAGGAAATCAGTACCCCTGAAAAACATAGAATAAGATATATGAATCTTTTCATACTATTTCTTTTTTGCCAACTTTAGTTTTTTCAGTTCTTGTTCCTGTACTGCAACCTTTTGAGCTAGTTTTTGTAATTGCTTATGCTGGTCGATTAGCAAGAGCGTAAGTTCTTCCTGTTTTTTCAGCAGCAGTTTATTCATTTCTCCCAACTCTACCCCATTTGCTTCTACTTCTTTGGCGCTTGGCATTTCCGGCAAGTGTTTATTTGCTTTAATGTAACTTTCCAACTTTTCTAACGTTCCAACATCGTAACCAGCTTCAAAAACATAATCTGGCCAGTTGGCAGCTTCTACTTTTATTTCACGTGCCCTGATTTTACCGTTCACCGCAAGTTTTTCATTTGGAGTCAAAGTACCTATCCCTACACTACCACCGGTCGTTAAGGTCATTACATCATTCCAGTAACCAGCAGTAAAAGTGAGGTTATGATCGCTTTCTGTTCCGATTTTAGCGTTATAACCTACATGAGCATACATTCCTAGCTTAACGCCGTTACTTTCAGTAACTAATAATTTGGCATGCTGATTTCCATTTACCTGAAGTACTTTATTCCATCCTTGAGGATTAGTAATACCCCCAGAACCAATTACCACATTACCATCGTTTAAAATGCCAACTGCCGGAGAAACTGCCGATACATCTTCTGATGAAGCATTTACCCAGAAGAACAGGCCGTTGCTATAATCGTAACCGACAGCTCCATATTTATTATTTGCACTGTTAAAAACCTGCGCAGGGTAGGTTGCTTGCAAAAGCGAAGTTCTCCTCCATCCATGGGTCATTGCTGTACCACCCGAAACATGAAAAGGAGCCAGCGGGCTTGTTGTGGCTACTCCTACGTAACCACTATTTGGATCGGTATATACCTGGGCAAATACTGTTACAGAACACAGCAATAAAAACAAGGAGAATTTAATTTTTTTCATTATAGAATTATTTATGTGCAGTTAGTTTTTTAAGCAGTGTTTCCATTTCTTTTTGTCTGGTTTCAACCTGCAGCAAGCGTTTATTCGAATTTTGCAGATTTTTATCTTTATCAATCAGGTGCAGGGTAAGTTCCTCTACTTTTTTTAGCAATAACTTATTCATTTCGCCCAATTCTACCCCGTTTATTTCTACTTCTTTCGCACTGGGCATTTCGGGCAGGTGTTTATTCGCTTTAATGTAACTCTCCAACGCTTCCAATGTTCCAACCTGATAACCTTCCTCAAAAACATAATCGGGCCAGTTACCGGCCTCTACCTTAATTTCGTGCGCGCGGATTTTGCCGTTTACCGATAACTTTTCTCTTGGGGTGGCTGTACCAATCCCCATATCTCCTTGCGGATTGATGGTAACGGCCTCTACTTTAGAAGAATTATATTTGGTATACAGGCTTAAAGAACCGGCTACCAAACCTGTACCACCATGCAACAATTTAGCCTGTATACCGGCAATTTCTGGTATACTACCATCATTCACCGCATTCTTAAAAACAATGCCGGCGCCTTTATCTCCTTCGAGCGTATTTTTAGTTAAACTTAATTGATTGTAATTTGCACCAGAAGTTACTTCTAATCTGCTTGCTGGCGCATTGGTACCAATACCTACATTTCCGTTTTGCAGAAAGGACATGTAAGTTTCGTTATAATCTCTGCCGATCCAACCATAGTTCATAGTCGATACTCCATTATTAATTTCGCCCATTACGCCTAAGCCAAGGAAATTTGTGCTATTATCCTGATTGGCAATATAATAACCTCTTGCATAGGCAGATGTTAACCCCGGAAAATTAACCTTAATACGTACGCCGTAGGCAGGATCTCCTAGTCCTGTTAAAACATTGGCATCTTGCGAGTAGGCCATAAATGCGAAAGAAATGGCAAAAAAGGTGAGCGTAATTTTCTTCATTATTTTTTATACAAAAGTTTTTTAAGTTTTTCTATTTCGTTTTGCTGCTTCTGCTGGTTGCTTTCATACCCGGCTATACGTTTATTCTGCTCAATAAGGTAGAGCGTAAGTTCTTCTACTTTCTGTAATAATTTGGTTTGCATTTCGCTCACACCCAGCCCATTTTCCTGCATGGCTTTGGCGCTTGGCACTTCGGGCAGGTGTTTGTTTTGTTTCACAAAAGCTTCTACATCTTTCAGGCTACGTAGTTTGTAATCATTTTCAAATACGAAATCGGCTCCAGTGGTATTCACCACAATTTCGTTAGCTCTGGCTTTGCCGTTTACATCGAGCATATACGCTGTGTTGGTTTGGCTTGTTTTACCGATGAGGACATTACCATTGTCGCTGATCGTAAATTTAGGCCCCATAACAGAATTGTCTTGATTATAGTTCCAAAATTGTAATGAGTTACCGTACGAGCCTGTCATATTATATAAAATCCAGCGGTAACCTGCGGCATTTGCATTTTTTGATGGGTTTTCGAGTATAAGTGAAGGGCCTTCATTTGAGCCTACGCTGGCAAAAATATTACCTGCAACAGATAACCTTTGGTTTGGGCTGGTGATGCCGATACCAACATATCCTGAACTTACCCGCAACCCTCCGCCCATAATATCAACATAGCTCTTTTGGGATCCTGCTCCCGGATCTAAAATAATTCCCGTATCCCATTGAAGCTTCATTTGTTGGTATGCTGGTGCAAGCCAGGCACCGGCCGTACGGTAAATCCCATAACTTAAAGGTGCCCCGCTAAACCAGGTTAAGCCGCTTGGCATATCAGATTCGCTTACCTCGTTAAAACTAATTTTAGCCGCCGGATTTGTGGTACCAATTCCGACGTTACCCGTAGCAGGAAACACATTGTTATTTTGAGCCGACACAATTCCAAAGCAGGCGCTAAGGAAAACAAGAGCAAGAATTTTCTTCATATTCTAATGTTTTATGGTTTTCTTAATAATTCTTAATTCCTTCATCACCTGATTAATCTCCACCTGCTGTTTCTGGTTTGTTTCAGTTTGTTTTTCCAACTGCTTTTCCTTTTCAATCAGGTGCAGCGTAAGCTCCTCCACTTTTTGCAGCAGCTTAATATTTAACTCAACCAGATTAATTCCTTCTTTTACCATTTCCTGTGCAGTAGGACTTACCGGATAATATTTATCTGCATCCCCCCTACGTTAATAGCAACTGAGGTTTGAGCAATTGAAGCAATGTGACAGGCAGTAAATAATAAGAAAAATATTATTTTTTTCATTATTTATGCTTTGTTGGTTTATGATGTGTTTGTTGAAGTGTTAATACTTTTTTATTGAGTTCAATGAGTTGCAGGGTAAGTTCTTCAATCTTTTTCTGTTGTAGTTTTAGCATTTCACTCACCTCAATTCCGTTTGCTTCTACTTCTTTAGCACTAGGCATTCCCGGCAAATGTTTATTGGCCTTAATGTAACCTTCCAACTTTTGCAAGGTTCCAACGTCATAACCTTCCTCAAAAACATAATCAGGCCAATTGGCTGCTTCTACTTTGATTTCTTTTGCGCGGATATTACCATTAACCGATAATTTTTCTGCAGGATATATGGTACCAATCCCAACATTACCATTATTTGAAACGGTTAATCTGGTCGTTGCTCCAGTTACGATTGAAAAAGGATGATTGCTATAAGTACCTGTTATTCCCCCTGCTGGTGCACCGTAGTAACCCAAATTATGCGACCAAATGCCACTGATCACATTGTTGGTTTCAACTATGAATTTAGCATGAGCATTAGCTTTGACCCCAAAAACTTTTTCCCATCCATCATGATTTTCAGGTATCCCAGTTCCAACTGAAACTACTCCATTTGTTTCTGTTAACACCTTCGACCATGGCTGGCTTGGATTACCATTGGTTTTTCTGAAATACAGCTCCTGATCAAAAAAACTTCCAGCAAATTGCATCGCATAGTTGTTATTGGAGTTACTGTGCCGAACATCCAGCAAATGCCACCAGGTGCTTGCTCCTGCCGGATAGTTAACCGGAGCAACAGTTTCAAAAAAACCAGATACCGCTCCGGCATCTCCCTGAAGGCCTGCATCGTTGCGGGTTTGGGTTTGCGCTGTAGTGATGAAGGGAACGAGAAAAAATAATTGGAGAGCAGATAATTTGATGATGTATTTCATTTTAATGTATTTTGAGGCGATTTTATCAGATTTTCTATTATTATTATTATTATTATTTATTTTAGTTTTTGATCTTTTTTAGTGAAAATCGATTTTAACCAACGCGTAATTTTAACGGCTTTGCTGGGTTTATAAGCAACTACCTTCCCGTTTTTGTAATTAATTACCTGAATGCTGTCTGCAATGATGCGTTTTTCGAGCTTTCCGTTTAACTGCCCATTCCGGTACTTTCCTCGCTCTAGCAAAATGCCCTCCTGATCATACTTTTCAAACCTGCCATTGGCATTGCCTGAAGCATAGTGAATAATAGAATCCAGTTTCCCATCCTCACCCCAACTTTTCCAATTGCCTGTTTTTAGGCCCATTTCAAAAAGTCCCTGGGTTTTAAGTCCTTTGGTCTCATAAAATTCATTGTATACCCCATCAAGCAATCTGCCACTATAACCACCCTGGGTATAGCGGATCTGGTTGCCACTAAACCAGGCATATTTCCGGTCTGATTTAATATTGCCCGCCCCTATTTCAGGCTTTTGCACGTAGAATACAGCTTTGTAATGGTCATAGTTAACGGTATGGGTATAGTTGTCTACATTAAAATAAGATTTTATACGTTGTGCATCGGCCTTAAAAAACAGCAGGCACAACTGGAGCAAGATGATGTAAATTAACTTCATTATTTTATTGATAAAAATTTTGTTGCATGCTGGTATTCGACTTTTATCGAGTCCCCCACCCTTTTTATAAATTTTAAGCCATTGGCACCTTCCCCTTCACTAAGCATCACTTCCTTACCATTTACATTAATAATGGCGACCTGTCTTTTTTCTGCACGATTATAAATTTGTCCACTATAAATAATTCCAGACCAGTTTACCTGTGGCTTCATTGGTGAGGGTAGTGATGGTAAAACGGAGATTGCCGATTTAACAATCGGTTCAGGCGCTGAATTGGCCAAAGCAAAAGGATCGCTGTAGCCCATTTCCAATATTACCGGATCTTTTGCATGATCGACCATATTAAAATATGGCTCCTTAATGGTCCTTGAATTAAGCGGGGCACTATCTTCTGCAGCTAACCCATCAAATACCCGATAAAAAATTATCCCCCACACCCCTGCCACACAGCAAATCAGCAGATAGGTCATTTTCTTGCTTTTCATCCTTATTGTATGGTAAAAGTCCTAATCTCACTATAGGCACCTGCATTTCCAGCTTTATCAAAGGCCCTTACCCTCCAGGCAATGGTTTCGCCTATCTCTCCCGCATCAAACACATGCTCGGTAGATGTTACTATCTGCGGGTAGCTCTTACTGTATGGCGTCTGTTCATCACTTTTATATACCGACACTTCATAACGTTCTGCATCAGCCATCCGGTTCCATACCAACCGTACAGGTCTCGAAACCAGCTGCTTGTTTATGGGGCTACTTAAACTAACCTTTTCAGGTCCTGTAGCATCGTAGCTAAATGTACGTACAGTACTCCATTTCGAATTTTCGGTAGCATTTTCTGCCCTTACCCTGAACTGGTAGGTTCCTTCCTGGCTGAGCGTTTGCAAAAAACCTAAATTACTGGTGGTGATATTTAGCGTCATATTCTTTTCATCCAGGAAATTGTTGTTATCTACCTGTAAGCGGTAAACTGTAGCGCCAAAAAGTTTAAGCCACTCGTAACGGATTTCAGGTTTTGAAAAATAAAGGCCGCTCGATGGAACCGTTAACTGAACACTTTGTTCGGTAAGGCTAGAAGGGAAAATTACCAATGACCGCTTAGTATAATCACTAACGCTGCTGCCATTTTCGCCCCTAACCCGCCATTCATATTTTCCGGGATCCATTGTATATACAAATTTTTCTTTTGTAATCAGCGTGTCTAAAACCAGCTTGCTTACACTGTCAAATTTTGGAGATACTACCTGCAACCGATAAAAAAGGGCATCGGCCATAGGGTTCCACCAAAAGGTTTGCTGATAGCTATTGGTCTCCAATTTATTGGCTGGTGCCAACACCTCAATCTTTCTGTTTTCAATAGAAGGTTCGATAAACTCGCTGCAACCTGCAAGCAACAGCAATATAGCCCCCATTAAAATATTTATATTCTTTTTCATCTGTATATAATCTGATCGCTCCATGTTTAAAACTGTAGGTTAAATTCAGCAATGGCCTGCACCTCCATCAAGATCCCGACAAAGGCAAACAGCACCGAGGCCAACCTAGGACAAGATAAGATTTGCACGCCAGCCTTCTTTTTGATCGTTTTTCGTACTTTTTTTTCAAAAAAAGCTTTTCGGTAGGTATTACCAACAAGCAGTTTATGTTCTTCATAGCCCTCAAGCACTACCATATTCCCTTCAATAATTTTAATTTTTTCATCATTTATGATATATGAACGATGTATCCTGCTAAAAGACGAGCCGGGCAAACTATCTTCCATCTCTTTCATGGTATTGTGACAGGAGAAACGCTGATTGTTTTCCATATAGAGTACAACATAGTTCTGCATGGCCTCTATATAAACAAGCTCATCGCATTTGATCAAAAATTCTTTCACCCCCTTTGAATCTGCCTTGATAAAAAATGAGTCAACAATATGTTGTTTTTTAGTGCCGTTTACAGCCTGCACAAGCTGCCTCATGTGATCGAATTTATTGATGCTTTTAACAAAACGGTTATAGGTAACCGGACTAATCAAGTAATCGAAAGCAGCACTTTCAAAAGCCTCAAAAGCCATATCTGTATTTTCTGAAATGAAAGCAATTGAAGAAAACTGCTTAATTCTTTCCAACCAATTGTTGTTCACTCCCAATAATGCAACATCTAAAAAAACAATGTCTGGCCTGATGGCGTAAACAGCATCAAAAGACTCTGGCCGATGTATGGAGTATCCCTTTAATTCTGTAAGTGAATAGTCACTTAAATAAACACAAAGCAATTCAACAGTGTGCAGTTCTCCTATTACATAACAACTAATCATAATGTAATTTCTTTGATAGCGACACATCATTCCCCCTTTCGCCTTCAAAAGGCATATTGACTAAAGCAGAAACCGACCGGTTTGTAACGGATCTAGGGATGGCAAATACCTGCAGTGCAGAATAAATTGAGAGAAGCATTAACAATAGATGTGTACATATTTGTTGCAATTAATCGCCCGAATTTCCTCAAAATAAAATAAACGGCAAAAAGAAAATACAAAAAAAAAGAAAATATGTCTGTACGAATTGTAAACTCACAAATACCATTAAAATAATAATTTTTCGCTAAAAAAAAAGCACATTTATACAGAAATAAGTATTCTTTATCCTACGTCAACAACCAATAAAAACATACCTTTCTGCCCATAATCAGTATCCAACTGGATAAACCATAGCATATTGCCCCCTCTTCACCAAAAACAAACAACCAGTAAAACCCTGATTTATAGCTAATTTCGCTACATATTAAAATTGGTGGGATGGGGTAGACAGACCAGAGTAGATACACTGGTTTGGCACATCCATATACACAATAATAACATGAAGGTATCCCATTACCAGGAATCTATTCTTTCACTTTACCCCGATCTTGTTGCAAAATATCCTCGTATAAAGGTGTTAAGAGCATCGGTGACAACCAATTATTAACTCCATCTTCTATCAGACTATCATCAGTCCTTAATAGAGTAGGATCAGTTCTCAACACTTTATAAGCAAGTTCTTTATAGTCTTCCTCCGATAAGTTAATCAACCCTCTCTTCACATTTTTCTTTAGTAATTCTATTACTAATCTTAGACGTATTATATTGTCACCATATATAGAGATTCCCTCCAAATGCCTAACCTTTTCAAGTTCTGATTTTATGCCAGATAGAATTACATACTTTCCATCCTTCATATAAAACCAATTGCCACTTAGTAGATTTCGATCACTAGAATTATATCGCAAATGAGGCAAGTCTACTTTATAACCTGAGTTCGATTAATAATTTTCATAATAATTAGTCAATCATCCGAAATAATTTTATAAGAAACAGTGCCAATAATAATTGGATGAGACAAATTAAAGCCTATTGCCATGTTGATTCATGGCATAGTTTTCCTTAATATTGATATCTAAATAAGAAATATTCTGTTTTACATCACTAATTAGAGTGGCTCCTGATTTGTACAAATTTTCTTCCACTTTACCTGAATAAGGTATTATTTTAAAATCCTCTTTTGAATTATTAACAATACTATACCCCCCTTTCGATCCTCCAAATGTTCCCTGATTTCTCACAATTAAACTTCTATTTCCTTTATTAGGGAAGTAAATCATTAAGTATTGATCATTAGTCGTTTGGATATAATTATCGAATGGTTTCAATAGTTTATAGTATTTCCCTGGTATTATATAACAGGTGTTATTATATGTTTTCCATACCGTTAAATATTCTCCATTCCCTAAATCATAAATTTTCCGTGATTCTCCGTACCAAATCCCTAAGGCTAGAGTAAATATTACTATAATAAAAACTAATTTCTTCATAATTAAGACTAATGTACTGGTAGATTTTGATTGTTATTTATCGAAGACTTTATAGGATGTTGCTTTGACCATCTAGCAAAACCAACAGAATGTCCAATTTTTTGTGCTAGTTGAGTTGGTTTACCTTCGCTACTTATCTTCCCTTCCTGATAAGTCTGAAGGGAATCAAATCCAAGCCTTGCTTCTTTCCAATTTATGCCATTTCTACCTGCAACGTACCCAGCAGCAACATTACCAAAATCTCTAGCTGATGCGTAAGTTGTAGTCTTTCCATCTCTATTACCAAATTCATTGACGTCTTCAAAAGGCATTCCTCGATAAGTCCATTGGGTTCGTGTCATATCTTTAGGCCGCTCATTTATATTTTCGGTTTTGATATCAAAAGCTTTACCTCCAGTTGCGTTAATCATATACCTTCCTAAGCTCAAGTTTTCAAAGTTACCAGTTATCAAAGTATTCATAAAACTTGTCCCACTATAATTGTTATCGCTAATTTGAGCTCCAACGACTGCACTTCCATCATCACTTAAAAAAGAATACTCTGTTAAAGATTTCCCTATAATTTCGCCTGTTCGTTCTTTATTTTTGTTAACTACATAGATATTTAAATCGCCGTCTGCTTTACCTCCAGTTACAGTATAGGAGCCATCCTTATTTTTTTCAACTTCCGTAGACCACATCCCGTCAGGATCAATAAATCTAATAGGGTTATTGAATGTGTATGAATAGGGTGTCCATCGCCTTCCTTTTTCTGCCAATGGGTCTACAACATTCCACCTTCCAATCACGGGATCATAAAACCTAGCGCCGTAATCATATTGCCCTAACTCTTCCTGCAACTCCTTGCCATTGTAAAGATATTTATTTGTCCCACCACTTGCAACCTTTCTTAACCCAAAGGCATAATAATCATCCCTTTGTATAGGTTCTACTATACCCGACACCGGGTTCTTTTTGAAACTCGCCCTCACGTTGCCCAAATGGTCGGTAAGGTTGTACTCATAACTGTAGCTTCCACTGCTGTTACGCGCAATACCTTCTTCGGTCTGAATGAAATCAATGGTGCCATCGGTTTTGTAAACAATACCATCCAGGTAATCTGTTGTGGTGCCCATAGTAGTACTTACTTTCTTCAGCTTTTTGCCTGTAGCATCATAAGAATAACTTACATTCTTATTCCCGCTCACTTGCAATGGAAGGTTCAAATAGTTATAGCTGATGCTGTTCCCGTTAGGCCCATCACTGGTTAGGTTTCCGTTTTCGTTGTAGACATAGGTTCCATTGGTAAAACCACTGATGGTTTTGAGCTGGTTACCCGCATAATTGCTGTAGGTATTCATACCATAATTGTCCCTGCTTAACGTCTTGATATTGCCCATCACATCGTAACTCAGGCTCTCCCCCAAACTGTTCCCTGCACTGGAAACCGTTAATCGGTTCAGCCTGTCGTAGCTGTAATTAAAGGTATTCGAAGCCCCGCCATTGGTATAAGTCTGACTAGAGATATTACCATTGTACTGCGGGCTACCGCCACTGTTATAACCCAGCGAAAAATTAAATAAGCCGCTGCTTTGACTAGTCATCCAACCCCGCTCATTATAGGTATAACCAGTATGCTGTGCAAAGCTAACATCGTCGGTACTGTGCTGGTCCTTACTGATTAACTGACCAATTTCATTGTAATTTAAGCTTGATAGCGTTACCTCTTGCCCCCCGTTGATCTGCGACTTCGTTGTTTTCTTCCTGCCCACCTGATCATAGGTATAACTGTTCGTAATGGTTGTTGTCGCCCCATTGCCTACATGCACCCGCGTGCTTTTCTTTAAGCTGCCATCAAACTTCCACTCGTTGTTTACTACATCGGTACCTGGATAGGTGCCATTCAGGTGGTTCTCACTCTTGGTCGTGATCACCCGTCCATCCGCATCATAATAGTTTACGCTCAGTAGCATGGTACCAGTACTCAGTACCCTAGTCCGCGTACCGGTAAGCAAGGTCTTTACACGCTCATTGCCAACCTGTGGCAAAACGGGTTGCCCCATTGTGTTGTCATAGAAGTTATAGTTGTCATAGTAACTGATGTTATGGCAATAAACCACGTTTTTAGGGAAAGCATCGTTGCTATAACCGGTATTGGTACCGCTTTCATTACTGTTGTTGCGTACCTCCCATAACTTGTAGGTATTGTCTCCCAACAGACCGTCTACGTAACCTTGCATATCCACCCGTGCTCTAGAATCAGAATACAAACCGGTGATCACCACACGACCAAAGGCATCGTATTTACTGAACAACCACTCGCTGGAGTTACGCTGCTCCTTGTCCTGGGTCAATACTACCTGGTCCAAAGTATTGTACACCATATACTCCCAGTCTTTGCCCGGGATCTTTTTCTCTATTAACCGTTTACGTCCATCGTAATGGTAACCGTAGATAAAATCACTGAATACTGCTTCCGATTCGTAGAAACCAGTGATCTCACCCGATAGCCTATCCGTGTTCAGGTTAACTGCAGGCGGCAGCACATAACGCAGGTTACCCAGCTCATCATACACGTAATAAGTATTCAGGCTTTTGGTAGCCGTTTCCCATACCCGCTTCAAGACCACACGCCCCTCCAAATCTTTGTATTCATCTGAGGTTCCCGTATTTCCATCTCCGGGTGTCCAGTTCTCATCTTTTATCGTCGTCCTATAAAGTTTCCCTGCCTCATAGTAACCAGCCGAAGCACTTGTACCACTCACCACCCATTTCCTCACATCATTTGCCACATTGGTACCGTATTCACTTACCGCTGTACGCCCAGTTCCAGGTTGCCAGGCAGCACCCGGAGCACCCTGCTTTTCCACCCGGTTCAAAGGGGAGGATTCAAAAACCGTTACGCTATAAGGATTAGGCGTTTTTACCACATTCCCATCCCAGCCGGTTGTACTGCCGTTGGAAGTCGTATAATAGTTTGCCTGCTGGCTTAGGGCGTCTGTTTTATAAGCCCCATTATTCTCACTCTTTGCCCCATAAGGCAGGTATTTTACTACTTCCCTGCCATAAGCATCATAGACAATAGGCTGTACGATATCTTTCCCCCCAGGGCTGGCCTGTACCTGTACATTTTGCATCGGCCTCCCCAGCCCGTCAAAGTAACTGATGTTCCGGTTGGCCTGGGCAACTGATAGATTCCCGACCTGGGCAAGCGTAGTTATATCCCGCTCCCGTACGGTAGTCTCCACCACATAGTTCTGGCTGTTACTGGGCTGAATGCCCGCCGCACTGCCAGCAGTTACCGTAATGTTCAGTGCAAAGGCCGAGCTACTCGTACTGGTATTATAGGCCGTGACATAATAATTGGCAACAGCGGTAGCTGTAGTAGGTGTACCGCTAATATTCCCGTTCGTATTGTTAAAGCTTAAGCCCGCCGGAAGCATGGGGGCCACCACAAAAGCAGCCGTAGCGATCTTACGAATCCGGCCCGGAACGTTCTCAGCTACATAAAGCGTGCCCTGGCTATCGATACTCAAACCATAAACCGAGTTAAAGCGCACCACAGAACCCGTACCATCAACCGTAATGGCCGAAGTCGTACCCGCAAAAGCAGATACATAACCCGAAACATCGATCCTGCGGATGGTGTTGTTCTGCTGGTCGGCCACATAGATGTTGCCTGAGGCATCCAAAGCCAGGTTATTGGGGTATTGGAAGGTAGCAGAGGTACCATATCCACTGGCCGAGCCCATGGAGCCGTTACCTGCAACCGTACTTACTGTACCCCCGCTAATTTTACGGATCATGTGGTTTAACCTGTCAGCCACATACACATTGCCCGAGGCATCAACCGCCACCCCCATTGGGTTACGGAAAGTAGCCGATAAAGCGCTGCCGTTCGAAGAACCTGCACTGCCTGTACCTGCAAAGGTACTCACCACGCCTGATGGTGTGATTATCCGGATCCGGTGGTTTGAATAATCCGCTACATAAAGGTTGCCTGCGCCATCAAAGGCCAGCCCGATAGGGCTGTAAAAGCTTGCGCCTGTTCCCGTACCATTGGCAAAACCCGGAGACCCGCTGCCTGCAAAGGTTGTTACCACCCCTGATGGGGTAATCTTTCTGATCTTATGGTTCTGCTGGTCGGAGACAAACACATTCCCTGAGGCATCCACCGCCAATGCTGAAGGATGCTGAAAGCTTGCAGCAGTACCCGTTCCGTCGGTAGATCCTGCAGAACCCGAACCTGCAAGGGTCGTTACCACCCCCAATGGAGTAACTTTTTGGATCTGGTTGTGGTCCGAATCGGCGATGTAGATATTCCCCGCTGCATCAACAGCGGTATTCAAGGGGTTAGATAGGCCACTGCTGACCAGGCTGCTGGTGGTCTGACCGCCGGCAGATGCCGTTCCCCCACCTACTGTGGGCGAAAGCGTAGTGATACTGTTGCCCGTACTATAGCTTTGCGTAGCCGGTGAATAACTGACCGAAAGCTGCGCATGGGCGCTTAGCATAGCGCATAGGGCCAATAGGCCGGTAAATATACTGGTGATCTTTATTCTTCTTTTCATTAGGAGAGGCGTTAATGGGTGATAACTTTACTGCTGTCTGCGGCTAAACCTTTTGTCATCTTTTTGGGAAGCTTTGGTTCCAGCTGCTGCCTAAACTCCTGTAATTTAGCAGGCCTGCGCCCTTTTATCGAGGCTGCCATCTTTTCCTGCTGCTGGGGGCTCAACAGTATATTCATCGAAGAATGGTATTGCTGCGAAAGGGCCTTAAGCTGCAGGCCCCGCTTTTGTCCACGGAGTGAAGTATCCTGCAACACCCCCTTTACCTGCTGGCTGTATTTCCCCTGCAGTTCCACAAGCTTTGCCGACTGCTCCGGGTTTAGCCCCAGCTCTTTGGACAGTACATTCTGGCGTTCTTTTTTACTTTTAACGGCTTCCTGTCTAACAGCCTCCTGGCCGAATGTATTGCATATCCCCACCAGCAACAGCAGCAGGGTAAATAATGGAAAATAGATCTTCATGTTCGTTATTGTCTAATAGGTTCCTGCCGGGATATAAGTATTCATACCGTTATCCTCTATCTGGTAGTAATAATAGTAAGAGTTGATAATCTGCTCATAATAAGGGTCGTAATACGAATACCACCAATCCGTGGTAAAACGTCCAAGATATAGCCGGTTGGTGTTGGCTGGTACCGTATAGGTATCTGTCCAGTTCAAACCTGCATAAACGTTGTTCTCATAAGAGCTTGAGCTTGTCCCCATGTTCACGTCAAGCGACTGGGGTAAGGAAACGGGTTGCGTACAGTTTGCGTCGCTGTAAAGGGCAATATAGATATCCGCATCAGTGCTGCTCCCGTCACTTGTCGGATTCGTGGCTGAGTTTTCCACCTCCACCCTGGCATAAACCTGGGTAGGTGTGGTCGGCGTTGTCCCTCCGGCACTGGAATTGCAGTCGGTCTGCTGCCCCGCATAGTTGTAACAATAGGTTTTCAGGATTTCGCCGTTCTGGTTTTTAACAGCTTTTAAACGCTGGAAGCTATCGTATTCATAATAGGTGATCATCCCCTTTGCATCCGTCTGACTGGTCATACCAACCAAAGGCTGATAGGTAAAGGTACTTACCTGGGCACTGGGCAGGTTTACCCTGAGGTTGTTCAGCTCTGTTCTTAGCTGCTGATCGCTTGAAGGGTTGTCCAGGATCGATTGGTTAACATACTGGATGGCGGTATTATAAGGCACATTTACAATTTTGGCAACAGGGTGCGCATTATGGTAACCCCAAAGGTAACTCTCCTTTACCCCGTCCGCCATCTGCTGCTCAGTAATATTGCCTGAGGTATCGTACTGGTTGAACAGTACTCGCGGTTCTGGCGTAAGGGAACCAGTTGATGCTTTAATATAATCTTTTACAATCAGGTTCCCTGACTGTCTGTAGCCCGTTTGGACTGTAGAAAGCAGCGTTTCCGTGCCCGATAATGATTGATAGGATTTTTCTTCCACAACAGGGCTCAGCATGTTCCTGGAAACCATCGACAGCGATACCGCATCACTCAGATCCTGTGGATACTTAAACCGGTTGATCGCTTTCTCAGTGCTATTGATCGTCTTTTCACGTTTGGAAAGGTAGCGGTTTGCCGCATTAGCGTAAACAAAGTCTGTCACCACATCAACCTTTTGGGTCGTATCCACTGCATCAAAAGTGGTTTGAATTTCCTTTATTTTCCTGAAAGTACCTGTTTTGATCCAGTACTGGTATACCCCAAACATCCCATGGGAACGGACAATATTGGGAGCAGAAGGGCCACCGGGACTGGTTAGGGACTGATAGCCATTATAATTGGTCAAAACAAAAGGACTGGATACAATAGTATTGATAACAGGCTTAAACATGACCCCTACCTCATCTTTTAGGTCATATGCTGAATATTGGTTTTTTATCCTGGAGACCGGGTAATACTGGTTGTTTGCATACCTGTAGTGCGTCTCTTCGATTTGTTCGCCCTGGTGCCAGGCATTGTTGATCGCGCCGTAATTGCCGCTGTTGGCAAACATACCCGGGATCAGCTCGTTTGCCGATAGTTCGACATTGAACTTATAAACCGCCTTACCATTAGAGCCGTTTCCGTCATTATACCTGGCAACTGTTGGATAAACCACCGGACTTCCGTTAAAGCCCGGTGAACTATATTTCGAAATACCAAGAAAATTCCTTCTCCAGGCAAACATACTCCCATCACTGGTGCCATAA
Organism: Pedobacter sp. KBW01; assembly: GCF_003852395.1. Taxonomy (NCBI): domain Bacteria; kingdom Pseudomonadati; phylum Bacteroidota; class Sphingobacteriia; order Sphingobacteriales; family Sphingobacteriaceae; genus Pedobacter; species Pedobacter sp. KBW01. Next base: position 222,170 of record NZ_QAJQ01000001.1, on the reverse strand, counting down.
TTACAGCCAGAAAGGGCACTGGAAGGATAATAGTCCACAACATCTTCATAACTACGGTAAAAAGTATTTTCATCGAATAGCAATGTACCCCTTCCACTTTCTGCCGTTCCATACTTATAATAATCCTCCGTGGCCAATACCCCGGCCGCAGAATAATTTTTAATGGATTTAACACGGAGGCCACCCCCAATTTTTTCCTGGGAGGCATAAAATGACCAATAACGGTGCGGCTCAAATTCAAATTGGGTATAGCCCCCGGTTGGATGAACAATCTTTTTAAGGATGCCCGATACCATATAATCTGCCGAAGGTTCGCGGTTGGCATAGCCAACCACATATGAGCCTGGATTGGTAAAGGCATATTTATTTTCCACGGTAACAGAAGAATTTCCGGTCAGGTTTCCCAGGTAAAGTGACTGAAAAACCGTATTGTCGTACACAGCATATGGAATCAGATCGCTATTGCTCTGCCCGTTACTAAAACCCCAGTAATCCACATTATAAGAGCCATAAGGGGGTAATGGAGTTGTTTCGTACTCGAAGGCATACTCTTTTTTCCCAGGACCTGCTGAAACATCCGCCTCATAGAATCTTTTAAGCCGCAGCCTGTAGTTCTTCCAGACATCAGTGCTTGTTGGCTGCGCGGTATAGTAGTCCGTTTCAAAGATGTATTTTTTAACCAATACCTGGTTGGATCCATACACTTCGATATTGTCAAGCGCATGGTTTGAAGAAAGTTCTATACTGGGAACGTCACTGCGGCTACTGTTGCGGTTAAACAGGATGTAGCCGTTTTTAAAATTGATCCGCTTGATCCTAAGCTCATTGTAGTCCACCTGTGTCTTCTTCACCTTACCAAAGCCGCTGCACGGGTCAACTTCTGTATCCAGGACATCTACCCCATCCAAACAGTAACTCAGGTTATCAGGTCCCCACCACACATCTTTCAGCCTCCTGCCAATGCTCTTTACATGTTGCTCGGTCTCGTCATGGATATGGGCCGTCTCATACTCAAGGCTGATGGTATCCTGCAGGTCGGCGGAAATTATCGAAGTGAGGTGCCAGGTACTGATATAAGAGGTTAGATCGGTACAGGTGGAAGGGTAGCCGGAAAGAAAATTACTGGTTGTATAGTTGGAAAAGGTATAAGTTACCCCGTCATCATCGGTAATCCGGAAGCATACTTTATTGGAATTATCCAGGAACTTAACTATCCGGACAGGCTCTTGGGGGATGGTCATGAAGGACTTAGCCTTGGTATAAATAAATTTGCCGCTTTTGCCACCCAAGCTGTATTGGAACATATCAGGCTCGAGGTCATGCCCCCAAAGGGTTCCGGGTGTACCTGTGGGGTTTTGGTAAGGGATAGCATAATCCTGGGTGTATTGTTTAAGCGAATCCTGGTGAACAATACTGTTTATGACCCCAAGGTCCGGTGCAGTATAATTAAAGTAGCCCAGCGCCCCTCCTACATTTGCATCATCCGCAATACCGTTTACGCTTCTATTAATCTGTGCACCTGCCTGAATACTCCAGCCCAGGCCCACATCGGTTGCCCGCTGGTTTACCTGGTTGCCCGAGGCATGGTAAGACAGGGTAACAGGCAAACTCAGGCTGCCCGATTTGATCTGGTACAAGGGGAAGCTGATATCAGGGACACCGGTATTCAGCCCGACCGGGATCTGCCCGTATTTACCCAGCTCGCCGGCATTCGGCGAAGGCGGGATCAGGGATTCAATATTAACCCGCTGCTGGGCGATAACTACACCTGCCAGCAGCTGAAAAACAAGGGCAAGGCAAAAAAACGCCTTTAATTTAACTTTCATATAATTTGATAAAGATTGTAGACAAAAAACTTGGCGCCCGCAGACGAAGGCCATCCTATAAGGAGAGATGATTAGTCCTTAAGGGAGCAGGGGCTTTTTAAAACCTGAAACAAAAAGTATCGGGAGTGTCATGTTCCATAGCGCTGGAGACAGCTTCCCGACACTCCTAAAAGAAGGCCTGATTTGCTGGACAAAAGATTGACAACAACAAAGTTAAAATCAGAACGCAAATGGTGGTTAGCAATATGCGCAAACAAAAATGTGTGCTTGGACGCCTTACGGAATACTAGGGGTTTTTGGAGCATTAAATTTTAATTGAGTCATTAACTTGGATTAGTTTGTAAAACCGACGAGCTATATTATCAGTATGTTATTGTCTTTTTTATTAAATAAGAACATCGATAAAAGTAGAATAGAGGTTCACTAAAAACCACTCAAATTTTGACTATTATCGATGCTATTTTTGCTCATTGGAGATGATCTAAAAACAGATAGGGCTTAGTCATCATTAAATTTAAACCCCCACACCATTCCTTACAAGTTATAAAAAATCTTACTTAATTACCATGCAGACATACACTTTTAATCAATTGTTGCAAAATTTCTGGATTACACTGTAACTAGGATTTACTTTATTTGTCCTAAAACTAAAATCATTAATGGAAAAGCTCACATCAGGAATTTTTTTTGGCCAGACTGATCAAACTATCGATTTAGATGAGTTCATCATTACTAATACCGAGTATACACATGAATTTGTAGATTGGCATTATCATGAGAATGCTTATTTTACATTTCTCATCGCAGGGAAAGTTTCCGAAATCAATAAAAATGATCACCATAAATGCGGTCCTGGTACTTTGCTTTTTCACAACTGCCAGGAACCACATTACAATGTGAAGCCAAAGGGCTATACCAGAGGAATGCATCTGGAGTTATCTGAGAAATGGCTTTTGCAATTCGCTGGCAAAAATATGGCTAAGGGCAGTTTTGAGATAATTAATCCTTTGGTAAAATCGCTTTTCCATCAAATCTTGCTGTGCACTAAAAACTGTGATAATACCAGTATGCTCACACTCCATTCGCTCGTACTTAATGCGGCAGATCAACTTTCAAATCGCTCAAACATTAAGAGATACAAAAACCCACCAAAATGGGTAGCAAAACTCATACAACTGCTTCATGATAGCCCTCAATTGAGTCATTCTTTGGAATCTTTATCTACTGCCATTGGCATACATCCAGTCCATTTATCCAGATACTTTCCAAAATATTTTGGCTGTAATCTTGGAGCCTACATCAAGAGGATGAGACTTTGCCTTGCAGCAGCAGAACTCAACGCTGAAAAAAAATCCGTCACACAGATTGCATATGAATGTGGCTTTTACGATCAGACCCATCTTATCAGGTGTTTTAAAGAAGAGTTTCAATTTACTCCACGTCGGTATCAGCGTTATTTAAAATAAATTCTAATAATTGGTACATGTTAATTCTGTACTATTTTTTAAAATCGAAAAAAGCTAACCTTGTCAGGTAATATTTCCTTATGAAGCAATTTTTATTTTTAACCGTCTTTGCCGTATCTCTTAACTTTTGCTATACCGCAAATGCTCAATTAAAAAGCCTTGAGTTTTTTGATCACCAACCTAATCTTCCAAACAACATCGGTTCTAAAGAGGAAGCCATTTCCAACTATAACATTGGAAGTAATAAAGATTTCTACCTGAAGCTTAACACTGGAAAATCACTCATTGAAGAGCTCTCCATGCTGGCACCAGGTATTCCAGCCGATTCTGCTGTAAAAATTGGTAATTTTCAGTTTTCGTTTCTTATAGATGATAAACCCGTTTATAAGGAAGACCTGCATCCCGGCGCCATTCTCTTGCAGGATAAAACCGCGAGAAAACCGCTTTCAATAGTGTTGATCAGCGGAACCAGGTCAGGGCTGTGGAGCATGAATATGTGGGATCGGTTTATGATTAATTCGGGTATAGATTTATTAGGCCAGGCACCAAAAAAACTGAGTATCCAAATTCTGGTCTATATAAATTCGGGCAAAAGAATCTATTCGCCAGTTTTGCTTGAAGCCAATATAAAACTCACCAGGATACTTCCCTCCATTGATGCAGAGTTATTAAAGCCTCAGCCTATTAAGCCAGGCAGTGGTTGGCCATTATATTCTGGAAAATATAATCAATCATTAATTATGCAGCTTAAAACTAAAATACTCAATCAGTCGTATAAAAAAATCAATTCGATCGTTGTAATTAAAAAAAGGAACTTGTTATTAGAAGAATATTTTAACGGGTCTTCAAGAGCAAGCCTTCACGATCCGCGCTCGGTTAGCAAATCTTTTACTGGTACTTTAATCGGTTTAGCCATTAGAGATGGCTATTTAAAATCTGAGCAGCAAAAATTAGATGAGTTTTACAATTTGAAGCAATTCAAAAATCCATCCACAAAAAAAGATAATGTGCAACTTGTTGATTTGCTGAGCATGAGCACTGCTTTTGATGGGAATGATGATTTGATGGAATCTCCAGGAAATGAAGAAAATATGTATCCAACTGCTGATTATGTAAAATTTGCATTGGATTTGCCCATGGCATTAAACAAGCTAAACGGGAAACAATGGTCTTATTTTACAGTTGGAACGATGCTGCTTGGAGATATTCTGGATAAAGCTATTCCAGGTGGTTTAGAGCTTTATGCTAAAAAGAAATTATTTGAACCGTTAGATATAGACTCGCTTGAATGGGCACGTATGCCAAATGGGAAACCATTTACTGGCGGTGGGCTGCGCCTTAGAGCTCTGGATTTCGCAAAATTTGGACAACTATACAGTAATGGAGGCTTATGGAAAGGGAAACAAATTGTGCCAAGGGCATGGGTAAACAAATCATTTCGTCATTTACAAACGCTACCTGCTGATAGGCCTGGCTTTTACGGATTTCTTTTCTGGAATAAAACTTTTAAAATCAATGGAAAAGAACTTGAAGCTTGGTACAGCTCTGGAAATGGAGGAAATAAAATTTACATCTTTAAAGATATTGATTTGGTTGTTGTGATTAATGCATCGGCCTATGGAACTTCTTTTGCTCATCAGCAGGCAGATCAGATTTTGGAAAAATATTTACTTCCTGCAGTATTAAATACATCCTCTGTAACAAAGTAAAGTTTAAAGATGAACTTAGGATAATATAGCTAAATGAACAAAATGTTTTTATTGTTTGTGCTGATCGGTAACGTTATTTTTTGTGTATTTCATCGAAAGTGGTTCTTCCCAATTTTGGTGGTTTTTATGATAAATTTGATAGTGATTCGTTAAGGAATAATGAATCTTTCCAAACTGATTCTCTCATCAATTGATCCCTTTAAAGTAGTTTCAATAGATAACCCGGTCGACTTTATCAATATCTATGTACAGAACAGGCCAAGAATCTGCCGTTGTCCGGATTGCCTAAGTTCTTCAAAGAAGCTTCATAGCTATTATTTAAGAAAGTTCCGTGACTTATCCTTACCCCACATTCCCTCAACATAAATACCAACAACATCCCATCCCTGAAATACTCAGCAAAAGCCATATTTTTCCCTGTCCGAGTCCTGATCACGAGACTGCTCATCCGTTCCCGAAACCAGTCCTCCTATATCCTCACCTGATCCAGCGGGAAATCACCTTTTTGAAAGTCCAGCTTCAATGGCGCAACACGTCCTTTGAATAACTGCATCAAATGCGCATCCGGAATATGCTCCATAAAAACCTTCCCCAGCCATCAAGTCGCAGGCATTTTTAAAGCGTTTGACAAAGGCTTTGTAAAGCGCTTTATCTTTGCATATTCAGAAATTTAAACGATTGCTTGCACAGTTTCATGGTTGACCAATTATACTAAATCTTTGCAAACATCTAAAACCAAAAAAATGTGATTCCCCACACTTAAGGATGAATCAGCAATAACAAGCCGTTCCAAACCATCACCGAAAAGATCTTTATAAAAAATCCAATCTCTGAAAAACAGCAACAAAGATTCCGGATTATTACCCCAAAAACAAAATCCTTATGGAAATCAACATCAAAAAACCAAAAAGGAAAGCTTTCAGAAAAGGGATGAGAACCAAAGCCCGACTAGTAGTACCCATCAATATCAGGCAAAAAAATTTCAAAAAGAAAACAACCCACATTGGCAAAATAAATTCAAACAAATCACTAGGCCTTACCCACCAACTCCCGTCAAAACCTGGCATAAATGACCAAAAAAGTATCGAAAAAATTGATGACACAATTAGCCGATTATCCAACGAAAAAGAAGAAAGATTGCTAAATTTAATAGTCAAAGTCCTAGTCAGAACAACGTTAGACCAACTATATGGAAAAGAGAGCAATTAGATATTTAAGGTTCAGTGACAAAAAACAAAGTGAAAATTCGATCGAACGCCAGCGGCTGGTAACCGATCATTATATCGAATTCAATAAAATCAACCTGGTAGATACCTTTATCGACAGAGGGAGAAGCGCCAAGACATTCGATAGACCCGACTTTATCAAATTACAGGAATTTATCGGTCTTTACCATAAAAATGTTGATTACCTGTTGGTGGATCAGATGGACAGGTTCAGCCGCGATGCAGGAGAAGCCATGAGTATGGTTAAATCGCTACAATCGAAGTACGGCATACAGATCATTAGCATTTCCGAGGGTATTGAATTTGACTATGACAAACCCGGCAGCTTCTTCAGGGCAGGCCTGCAACTGTTATTGGCCGAAGAGGACAACATCAATCGTAGCATTAAAATAAGATCCGGTATCTATTCCAAAAAAACAAAAGAAGGAAAATTTGTTTTCCGCATCACACCATACGGATACAAAAAAATAGGTGAGCCACGGGACCGAAGACTGATCATTGATGAACCAGAGGCAAAAATCGTGCGATTTATTTATGAATCCTATTTAAGGAATATGCCACTCTACTTGATTAAACAAAAGGCAGAAGAACTAGGATTTGATAGAAAGGGCAATATGGCCATTGAAAGAATTTTAACCAACGCCGTTTATGCCGGACTGGTAAAAGCCAACGCATACAAAGAACACCCCGGAGGACTCTTCCCTGCTATCCATGAGCCGATCATTAACATGATCTCATGGAAAATGGTGCAGAGTAAATTCAATAGGGTTTCGAAGACTCGTACCATCATAGACGATTCACTCCCTCTAAGGGGAATTTTAAAATGCCACTGTGGTAATGTTTTGACCGGCGCCCCCTCACGAGGCAAATCCGGAGAATATTTCTATTACTATAAATGCAGGCTTTCAAAGCACAACAATATCAGTGCAAAGAAAGCCCATAATCAGTTCGATACTGCGCTCGAACTGATGAGCCTACCTATCAGATCAGTAAAAAAAATTAGGGATTCGGCGAACAAGGAAATTGAAAGAGAGCTTGAAAACAACAGGAAAGCGGTGACAGAAAAGAAATCTGAACTTACCAAAGAACAGGAACTACTATATACCGTCGAAGAAAAATGGATAAAAAATGAAATTGATCAGGAGACCTACCAAAGATGGCACCTCAACTACAAAACCAACATAGACAACCTGCGGATTGCTATAGCAAGGCTAAATACCAATCATAGGGAGGCCTACGAAATACTAAACAAAGAATTGGATGTATTTACAGATATCAAATCTGTCTATCACAAATTTAATACACTGGAAAAGCGGGAATTTATAGATCTGGTGTTCGACTCGAACTTGTACTATGAAAACGGCATCTATCGAACACCCACCATGATGAACCTACTGTCAACCAACTATCTTAAAATGAGATATTTAGGCGTCATGATTATAGACAAAAAAAGGGATGATTTAAAAATCATCCCTTCAAGTGCACTTGTAGGGATTCGAACCCCAAACCTTCTCATCCGTAGTGAGATGCTCTATCCAATTGAGCTACAAATGCGTTTCCGTATCGTTAACGGACTGCAAAGATATAACTTGACATTTTAATTTCCAACTATTTTTTCAAAAAAATCTCAAATTTTTCTTTACAAATTATGCTTTACACACTTAAAACATCATTAATTGCCTTAAAATCAGGCAGCTCATGTGCATCTTCCAAAACTTCTGCATATGCAATTTTTCCTTCTTCATCCACAACAAAAGCTGCTCTTTTTGAAACACCTTTCAAATTGAACACAAATTCATTGTAAAAAGCACCATAAGTTGCCGATACTTCTTTATTAAAATCAGACAGCAACGGAAACTGGTAACTTTGCACTTCTTTAAACTTCGCCAAAGAAAATGGTGAATCAACAGAAATACCGATTACCTGTGCATTTATTCCTTCATAGTAGCTAAAGTTATCTCTCATGGTGCATAGCTGCTCGGTGCATGTTCCGGTAAAAGCCATTGGAAAAAAATGGATAATTACTTTTTTACCTTTAAACGCAGTTAAAGAAATTTCTGCTAATTCAGAACTATATAATTTAAAATCCGGGGCGATATCGCCAATTTGTAATGACATACTTTTATTTTATGGTTATTTGTTTACTATTTAAAATTGATAATTGTTAACATAAGCTACAAAGCTGTTCGTCCCAACCCCTACTAATCAATACTTACTACTTAATTCTTACTACCTTAATCCTTACTTGATACTTACTACTTGATACTTACTTCTTAATACTCCCCCTCATTACCCTCTGCCTCGATCCATCTGCTCTTTTAAAACCGAAAGGCCTTCTTCAAAACTATGCGGGTTATATCCTAAATCATTTATCGCCTTATCCAGTACAAAACCTGTTCGCACCGGGCGTTTAGCTGCTTGATTTAAACTTGCTGAACTAATTTCCTGAAGAAAAGATTTATCGAGCGACCAATAATCGGCAACTTTTCGCACTAAATCTGCAATACTCATGTAATCTTTACCCGAAATATGATAAATCCCCTGCGCACTTTTCTCCACGGCTAAAATACAGGCTTCGGCTAAATCTTCGGCAAGGGTTGGCATGCGCCACTGATCATTCACCACATTAATCGGCGATGCCTTTTCTAACGCTCCCTTTGCCCAGAGCACAATATTACTTCTACTCATGTCGCTGCTAATACCATAAACCAAAATCGTCCTGATAATAGCCCAATGCGCTTTCGAGTATTTCAGTAAATCTTCGGCTAATACTTTCGATTCTCCATAATAACTTACCGGGTTTACGGCATCCTCTTCTTTATAGGGTCCGTGGGCACCATCAAATACAAAATCAGTACTTAGATGAACAAGTTGGATATTTTTTTCTTCACATATAGATAACAAGGCTTGAACAGCATCTACATTAAGTTGGTGGCAAAGTTCCTTATTGGCCTCGCAGGTATCAACATTAGTCATAGCTGCCGTATGAATAATCGCATCTGGCTTATATTTTTCGATAACCTGCCTAACCTGCTCCGGATTGAGAATATCCATTTCGGCATATTCGTATCCATCTATAATAGGATAACGGTTTATTCCTTTCGAACTTGCTATCAATTTTACCCTGCCTTCAGCAAGAATTTTTTCGGTTATTTTCTGCCCTAAAAGGCCATTACTACCCGTTGTTAAAATGGTTTTCATCCTTACTATTTATGCCTCGAAATTATCTATAAAAATACTGTTAAAAAATTTTATAATATATATTTAAAATTCAGCAAGAATAACTTAACTTTGCCAACCGAATTGGAGCCCTTACAAACAGCTTTAATTCATTGACTGTAATAAATTTACTCACAACAGATATGCCTAACTTAGGAAAAATAGCACAAATTATCGGCCCAGTGGTTGACGTTAGCTTTGCTGATGATGCCCATCTACCTAAAATTTTTGATGCGTTAGAGATAACGAAAGAAAATGGACAAAAAATTGTTTTAGAAGTTCAACAGCACTTAGGTGAAGACCGTGTACGTGCAATCTCAATGGACTCTACTGACGGTTTGGTTCGCGGTATGAAAGTAGTTGATACTGGCGCTGCGATTAAAATGCCAGTTGGCGACCAAATTAAAGGTCGTTTATTTAATGTAGTTGGTGAAGCGATTGACGGTATCAACGCAGTTGATAAAACCGATGGTCGTCCTATCCACGCAACTCCTCCTAAGTTCGAAGATTTATCTACCGAAACTGAAGTACTTTTTACAGGTATTAAAGTAATCGATTTATTAGAGCCTTATGCAAAAGGTGGTAAAATTGGTTTGTTCGGTGGTGCTGGTGTAGGTAAAACGGTATTAATCATGGAATTGGTAAACAACATCGCTAAAGCTTATGCTGGCTTGTCAGTATTCGCAGGTGTTGGTGAGCGTACCCGTGAAGGTAACGATTTACTTCGTGAGTTTATCGAGTCAGGTGTAATTAACTATGGTGATGATTTCTTACACTCAATGGAAAAAGGTGGCTGGGATCTAAACGCAGTTGATACTGAAAAATTAAAAGAGTCAAAAGCAACATTGGTTTTCGGTCAAATGAACGAGCCTCCTGGTGCACGTGCACGTGTTGCCTTATCAGGATTAACCGTTGCTGAATATTTCCGTGATGGTGATGGCGAAGGCGCTGGAAAGGATATCCTTTTCTTCGTTGATAACATCTTCCGTTTTACTCAGGCAGGTTCTGAGGTATCGGCCCTTCTAGGTCGTATGCCATCTGCTGTAGGTTACCAACCAACATTGGCAACTGAGATGGGTTTAATGCAGGAGCGTATTACTTCAACCAAACGCGGTTCAATTACATCAGTACAAGCGGTATATGTACCTGCAGATGATTTAACTGACCCTGCACCGGCAACAACTTTTGCCCACTTAGATGCAACTACAGTACTTTCACGTAAAATTGCCGAGTTAGGTATTTACCCAGCGGTAGATCCATTGGATTCTACTTCACGTATCCTTTCTCCAGCTGTTTTAGGCGATGAGCACTACAATACTGCACAACGCGTTAAAGAAACTTTACAACGTTATAAAGAATTACAAGATATCATCGCAATCTTAGGTATGGATGAATTATCTGAAGAAGATAAATTAGTAGTGTCAAGAGCGCGTCGTGTTCAACGTTTCTTATCTCAACCTTTCCACGTAGCAGAGCAATTTACAGGCTTAAAAGGTGTATTGGTTGACATTAAAGATACCATCAAAGGTTTCAACATGATTATGGATGGTGAAGTTGATGAATATCCTGAAGCTGCATTTAACCTTGTTGGTAGCATTGAAGATGCAATCGAAAAAGGTAAAAAATTATTAGCAGAAGCGAACTAAGACAAGAGACATCAGATGTGAGAGGTGGGAAGAGATACAAATCTCGAATCTCAAATCTCATATCTCAAATCTAAAAACATGAATTTAGAAATATTAACTCCCGATAAAAAAGTTTACGAAGGTGAAGTAACAGCAGTTACAGTTCCGGGTACTTTAGGTTCTTTCCAGATTTTAAAAGACCACGCCCCTATCATCTCAACTTTGGAAGATGGAGAAGTTATTATAAAAGCAAACAAAGCAGATGAGCAACGCTTTTTTATTAAAGGTGGTGTAGTTGAAGCCATTCACAATAAAATTGTTGTTTTGGCAGAGGGTATTGCTTAAAACAAATTATAATGCAATTCCTGATTTCAGGATAAGCTTTAATAAGAAAAGCCTTTTCGATAAATTTCGGAAAGGCTTTTTTCGTTTCAAATCATTGTTACCTGCTTTAATTTTAAAATACCAGCAACCTAAGCGCTGATTTTATCGTATCTTCTACTACTTAAGATACACGAATATGCCCCTGGTTAAAAGAATCCTGTTTTTTTTCTTATTCCTCTTTATGATAGATAAGGCTGGAGCTAAAGAATTCAGTTCTATAGCGGCCTATCTAAAAATATTCCCCGAAACTTTACCCAACGGAAAAGATGGCAACTGGCTTAAATCCGATCGCATAAAAAATACATCGGCATGGAACAACGCCAATAAAGTTAACATTCAGCTCAATAATGGTTTTAAAGAATACGCTGATATAGCCGAACGTTCTGCCTTCTATACCTGGTTTCAGCACCAAACAGATTCGCTGGGTTTTGAAACCAAATGGAGCTATGCGGCAGCCATTACCACCAAAAAACTCGAGAAACTTTTAACCTCACCTGCAAAGCTCACCGGAATCAGCAATTCTGAAATATGTACTTTTGTAACCGAAGGCAGTCGGATTATATTCGACGATATCTGGCATGACCTAAGATTGCTCTACATATCAAAACCGATGAGTGGGAAAGTAGCCGAAACATGGGATGCGGATTTATTATTGAAAGAACAAAACCTAATCGAACCTTACTACCAAAAGTTAAGCTTACCGACCATAAAAAAACTGGAAAAACTACTGCGCAAAGAAAATTTCTTTTCGCGTTTAATGCCAGGTTATGAGTTTGAAGGCCATTTGTTAAACCTCCGCGACAGATGGTACTATGGTATGAAAATGATGCACTATCAAAACCCGAAATTTCCTTAACAACCATATTGATTTTAATCCATTTTTCGCCCACAATTTTTCAAGTTTTAATAGCCTTTTACTCATTTTAGGCAGAAAATAAGAAAATTTATAATGCAAGCATAATAAATATACCGTATACCGTTTTGATATTTGGTCTACAGCTATCGGCATTAAATCACTAATTCCACACCGAATAAGAATATTGTTTTGATTTTAAATAAAATATACAAATAATATTCCGATTTAACTTTTTTCTGATTTCTCTTGCATATTAATGAACCAAAAACTAAATTGGTTTTATAAACAATAAGATAATAATGACTACCCAAAACAACACAATTACTACGAATACTTTGGCAGCTAGTGCTGGCAATATCGTGTTGTTTTCTGTCGTTTTACTTAACCTCCTACTCCTAAACCTTTTAGGTAATAAGCGGGCGCAGTTTAAATAGCAGTTAAAAAACTAATATATCTAAAGCGTCCCGGTACAAACGGGACGCTTTTTTTAAATAACAAAACAGAGAGTATTATGAAATACTACAATTCTAATACGATTATCTACCTTGATGGAGCTTTTGAAAAAGCTGTAAACAGCAGCACTGATTTATACGGTCAGTCGCTACATTACGGTTATGCTGCTTTTGAGGGCATTCGCTCTTATAAAACGCATAATGGTAGCCGCATTTTCAAAGCTGCTGCGCATTTTGATCGCTTAGAGCGCTCTTGCCAATTGGCCAATATTCCTTTCCCATGGGATAAACAAGAATTAATTGATGCTACTTATAAATTACTTCAGTTAAACAAACTGAAAGATGCCTATATCCGTCCGCTGGTTTTTTGTCACCCAAACATGAAACTGAACTCACCAAGCGGTGTTTCGATCATGATTTGTGCATGGGAATGGGATGCTTATTCGGGTAACAAGTTATTAAAACTAACCGTTTCCGACTACGAAAGGCCAAACCCAAAATCAAGCCCAATAGAAGCAAAATTAAGCGGCAATTATGTTAACTCGATTTTAGCCACTACTGCAGCAAACATTAAAGGTTATGATGAAGCTTTGCTCCTTGATATGAATGGTTTTGTTGCGGAAGCATCGGGTGCAAATATTTTCCTCGAAAAAGACGGTAAACTATATACTCCATCTTTAGGCAATATTTTACCCGGCATTACCCGTGCAACTGTTAAAGAACTTTGCACCGTTTTAGATATCGAATGTATAGAAAAGAAGCTTACTGTTGAAGATTTAAAAACCGCCGATAGTGCCTTTTTGTGTGGAACAGCAACAGAAATTGCAGGTATTGCCTCTATTGATGATATTGTTTACCGCCCTTTATGGCGCGAATCTATCGGTTACACTATACAGCGTGCCTATAAAAACCTGGTATTGGAAAAAGTGAATTACGAAGTGATTATATAGCGGTTGATAGTCAAATAGCCTACAGCTATAGATTAGTACCAAACAATAAAATTTAAATAATAAAAATATCCAAAAAGCGGATGACTGAAGAAATCAATCAACATTTTCCAAAAGCTTACCAGCAAATTAATGATGCAACAATCGCATCAGAATTTGCTATGGCATCTGATGTGTTGACTTGTTCTTTACTCAGAACGCTTGCAGCAACTAAACCAGCAGGAAAATTTCTGGAGTTAGGAACCGGAACAGGTTTATCTACTTCCTGGATATTAGATGGCTTAGATCAGGATAGCAGACTTATTTCTATAGATAACGACGCTAAATTTTTAGCTATTGCAGAGCAGTTTATTGGCGAGGATCACCGCTTAACGCTGGTTGATACCGATGGTGCAGATTGGATTAATAAAAATAAAAACGAAAAGTTCGATTACATATTTGCCGACACCTGGCATGGAAAATACTTGCTTTTAGACGAAGCAATTGCCATGCTCAATAAAGGTGGACTTTATATCATCGATGATATGTTACCTCAACCTAACTGGCCTGAAGGACATCAGGAAAAAGCAGCAAAGTTGATACAAGATTTAGAATCTCGCGATGATTTAAACCTAACTAAACAGGTTTGGGCTACAGGGATCGTAATCGGAGTAAAAAAATAGAGAAATAAACAAAATAGTTCTTTGCATTTTTTAATAAGTTAGTATGTTTGTGATTCGTAGAAAACATGAATTTAAACACAAACATTATTAGCAACATTATTATTGTCATTTCTCAACAGAGAGGTGGATATCGTTGCGTATAATAAAAATATACAAATCGAAACCGCCTCCGAAACGAGGCGGTTTTTTTTTGCCTCAAAATATTACAACTAACAGAACCAGAATATACATTTTAAACAATGAGCGAATTAAACAAGTACAGTAAAACATTTACACAAGACCCAACACAACCGGCGGCGCAAGCCATGCTTTACGGAATCGGTTTAACCGATGCTGATATGGCTAAAGCACAGGTCGGTATTGCAAGTATGGGTTACGATGGTAACACCTGCAACATGCACCTGAACGACCTTGCAAAAGACGTCAAAGCAGGGGTCTGGAAAAATGATTTAGTGGGCTTGGTTTTTAATACCATTGGTGTAAGCGATGGCATGAGTAACGGAACTGATGGTATGCGTTACTCTTTAGTTAGCCGTGATGTAATTGCTGATAGTATCGAAACCATATGTGGTGGACAATACTACGACGGTGTAATTGCCATTCCGGGATGTGATAAAAATATGCCTGGCGCCATTATGGCCATGGCACGTTTAGATCGCCCTTCAATTATGGTTTATGGTGGTACAATTGCCCCAGGCCATTATAAAGGTGAAGAATTAAACATTGTTTCAGCTTTCGAGGCTTTAGGTCAAAAAATTTGCGGCAATCTTTCTGATGAAGATTATCAGGGTATCATAAAGCACACTTGTCCGGGTGCGGGTGCCTGCGGTGGTATGTATACAGCAAATACCATGGCATCGGCAATCGAAGCTCTGGGTATGAGTTTACCTTACTCCTCTTCAAACCCTGCAATAAGCGAAGAAAAGAAACAGGAATGTTTAGATGCCGGTAAGTATATCAAAATATTGCTTGAAAAAGATATCAAACCATCTGATATCATGACGAGAAAAGCATTTGAAAATGCCATCCGTTCGATTATCATTTTAGGTGGCAGTACCAATGCCGTTTTACACTTTATCGCTATGGGTAAAGCCATTGGCATAGAAATTACGCAAGATGATTTCCAGAAAATGAGTGATGTAACACCGGTACTTGCGGATTTTAAACCTAGTGGTAAATATTTGATGCAGGATTTACACCAATATGGAGGTATTCCTGCAGTATTAAAATATTTATTGAACGAAGGTTTATTACATGGCGATTGCTTAACTGTAACCGGAAAAACCGTAGCTGAGAATTTGGCTGATGTAAAATCGATTATGGATTATGATCAAAAAATCATTCAAAAATTAAGCGAACCGATTAAAGCCACTGGTCACTTACAGATTCTCTACGGCAACCTGGCCGAAAAAGGTTCTGTTGCTAAAATCAGTGGTAAAGAAGGCGAAAAGTTTGAAGGTCCTGCACGTGTTTTTGATGGTGAACATGATCTAATTGCCGGTATTTCGAGCGGTCGCGTTCAACCTGGCGATGTAATCGTAATTAAAAACTCAGGTCCGGTTGGTGCCCCGGGTATGCCCGAAATGTTAAAACCAACTTCAGCCATTATTGGTGCTGGTTTGGGTAAATCGGTAGCTTTAATTACCGATGGTCGTTTCTCTGGTGGTACCCACGGTTTTGTGGTTGGTCACATCACACCAGAATCATACAAAGGTGGTTTAATTGGCCTTGTAGAAGATGAAGACAGAATCTTAATCGATGCAGTTAACAATATTATTAGCCTACAGGTTAGCGATGAAGTGATTGCAGAACGCAGAAAGAAATATGTACAACCAGCATTGAAAGTTAACAAAGGTGTATTGTATAAATATGCTAAAACAGTTTCAGATGCATCAGAAGGATGTGTAACTGACGAATAATAAAATAGCCCAAAAAACGGGGAAGTAAAATTTAACTCATCACAAACTTTGATGACAAATTCCGCTCAAAAAATGCCTTACACTTTCACAGCGCAAGGTATAGTGGAAGGAGAGAGAAAGAATTGGGTTTAAACTGAAAGAATAATAGAACCGCAAAAACATAATTATGGAAACTGCACAAGATACAATACAACAAACCGGGGCAAAAGCAGAAACCTCAAAAACTTTTAAAGGTACGGGCTCGCAGGTTTTGTTGAATGGCTTAATTGAAGAGGGTGTAACCACCATTTTCGGTTATCCGGGTGGGGCAATCATGCCTATTTATGATGCCCTTTACGATTATGCCGATAAATTAGAACATATATTAGTTCGCCACGAGCAAGGTGGCATACATGCTGCTCAGGGTTTTGCACGCGCAAGCGGCGAAGTAGGTGTAGTATTTGCAACCAGCGGCCCTGGTGCAACCAACCTGGTAACCGGTTTAGCCGATGCACAGATCGATAGTACACCTTTAGTTTGTATCACTGGACAAGTTTTCGCACATTTATTAGGTACCGATGCTTTCCAGGAAACCGATGTAATCAACATTACTACTCCAGTTACCAAATGGAACTATCAGGTTACCGATGCAAAAGAAATTCAGGAGGTATTGGCCAAAGCTTTTTATATTGCTAAAAGTGGCAGACCGGGTCCGGTTTTAATCGATATTACCAAAAATGCGCAATTGCAAATTGAGGAGTTCCCTGAATATGTAAAATGCAATCACATCCGTTCTTACCGTCCGAAACCAAAGGTTAGGGTTGAGTTTATAGAACAGGCAGCGGCTTTAATCGACTCTGCCAAGAAACCATTTGTATTGTTTGGCCAGGGAGTTATTTTAGGTAAGGCCGAAGAAGAATTTAAAGCCTTTATCGAAAAGTCTGGTATTCCTGCTGCATGGACCATTATGGGCGAGGGCGCTATTCCAACCTCACACCCTTTAAACGTAGGTATGTTGGGTATGCACGGAAATTACGGTCCAAACGTATTAACAAACGAAGCAGATGTAATTATTGCCATCGGTATGCGTTTTGATGACCGTGTAACCGGCCGTTTAGATAAATATGCCAAACAGGCAAAAGTAGTTCACCTGGATATCGATCCTGCCGAAATTGACAAAAACGTTAAAGCTGAAGTTGGCGTTTGGGGCGATTGTAAAGAAACCCTACCCCTGTTAACCAATTTAGTTAACGAAAGTAAACACGAAGAATGGGTTGCCAAATTTAGGGAATATAACCAACAGGAAATTGATCAGGTAATTACACCTGAGCTATACCCTACAGGTGATGAAATGACCATGGGCGAAGTATTGCGCAACATTAACGAAATATGTGGTGGTGATGCAGTTATTGTTACCGACGTTGGTCAGCACCAAATGGTAGCTTGCCGCTACGCTAAATTTAACAATACACGCAGCAACATTACTTCGGGTGGTTTGGGTACCATGGGTTTTGGCTTACCGGCAGCAATTGGTGCTAAATATGGTGCCCCTGATAAAACGGTAATTGCCATTATTGGTGATGGTGGTTTTCAAATGACACCACAGGAATTAGGTACCATTATGCAGTTTGGTGCAGCGGTTAAAATTCTGATCCTGAACAACCGTTTCCTAGGCATGGTTCGCCAGTGGCAACAGCTATTCCACGATAAACGTTACTCTTTTGTAAACATTACCAGTCCTGATTTTGTGGCCTTAGCTAAATCTTACTACATCGAGGCAGCTAAAGTTGACGAACGTGCAAACCTGAGAGCAGCACTGGAAACCATGATTAACCACGAAGGTTCTTACCTGCTTGAAGTTATGGTTGGCAGAGAAAATAATGTTTTCCCGATGGTTCCACAAGGAATGAGCGTAAGCGAAATCAGGTTGAAATAAGGTAGACAGCTTAAAAACTAAAGTTAGCGTAATCGTCATCTCGACTGAAGCGCAGCGAAACCGAGAGATCTTTTTTAACAAAAGATTTCTCCATAAGGTCGAAATGACGAAAAGTTAAAAAGAAATTATCATGAGCACTGAAAACACAATTGAACATAAAATAGATAAGGCCGATTTAGAAGGTAAGCAGGAATATACCATTACGGTTTATGCCGAAAACCGCATCGGTTTATTAAACAGGATTGCGATTATTTTCTCGAAAAGAAAAATCAACATCGAAAGCCTTAATACCTCTCCTTCTGAAATTGATGGTATCCATCGTTTCAACATCGTGATTCACGAAAGTTACGAAGTGGTGCGGAAACTGGCCCGTCAGATTGAGAAACAGATCGAAGTATTGAAAGTTTATTTTAATACCAACGACGAGATTATCTGGCAGGAACTAGCACTTTACAAAGTTTCGACAGATGAAATTGCAGAAAGAGTAACAGTTGAGCGTTTATTAAGGCAATATGGTGCCAGCGCAGTTGTGATTCGTAAAGATTATACTGTTTTCGCAGTTACAGGTCACCGCGAAGAAACCGATGCCCTAGTAAAAGCTTTAGAACCTTACGAATTAATTGAGTTTGTTCGTTCAGCCAGGGTAGCTATTATTAAAGATAGTGCTGGTTTCCACGAAAAACTAAAAGAATTTGAAGCCTTTGAACCAGGTGAAGAATTAGTAGAAAACGAGTTTTTAGATAAAGGACAGAAGATTTTTACAATGTAAAAAAGTGGAACATGAAATGCAATAAAGCCATACCAGTACTAAGAATATTCGATTACAATAAAGCCATCGAGTTTTACGTAAACTGGTTAGGCTTTACAATAGACTGGGAACACACTTTTGAAGAAAACACTCCGGTTTATATGCAGATTTCGCTCAATGGCATCGAATTACATTTAAGCGAGCATCATGGAGACTGTTCTCCAGGCGCAAGTGTATTTGTAGATTGTACCGGGCTGAAAGAATTTCATAAAACTTTAATTGATAAAAAATATAAATACAACCGTCCGGGCCTGGAAAAAACATTTTATGGCACATGGGCAGTAACAGTAAACGATCCGTTTTATAACAAAATAACGTTTAACCAAACTTTAACCGAAGCAGAAAAGCAATAACAGCATGGATCAAGTATTCGAATTTATTATAAACACAAGAACGGCATTTATTAAGTTAATCGATAGCTTAACTATCGAGCAATTGAATAAAATCCCTGATGGTTATAACAACAACATCATTTGGAACTTTGGCCACATTGTAGTGAGTACACAAACACTTAGTTATTTTCGTACTGGTATCTGGCCCAACCCAGCTGCAGTAAAGTTTAACGAATACTACAAAAAAGATACTAAACCAACTTATACCGTTACCGAAGCAGAAGTTGCAGAATTAAGAGCGATTGCTTTAGCAAGTATTGAAAGCATAAAAGCAGATTACGCCAAAGGAACATTTACCAATATCACCCCTTTTGTAACGGCAACCTATGGTGTACAGTTAAACAGTATTGAAGAAGTATTGATTACCACCATTGGTCACGATAATGTGCATTATGGCTACGCTTCTGCTTTGAAGAAAAAAGTTTAAAAAGTAAGAATCGGTGAAATCACCTAATCAGTGTAATCAAGCCGAAGGAAAGAAAATATAAACCTGATAATTAAATAGAAATTAACCAATAAAAACAATGGCAAATTATTTTAACACATTACCGCTTAGAGAAAAATTAAACCAATTAGGTGTTTGCGACTTTATGGACAGTGCTGAATTTTTAGATGGCGTTAGCGCACTAAAAGGTAAAAAACTGGTAATAGTAGGTTGCGGAGCACAAGGCTTAAACCAGGGTTTAAATTTAAGAGATAGTGGTTTAGATGTTAGTTATACATTGCGTAAAGAAGCGATTGAAGGTAAAAGAGATTCGTGGAAAAATGCTACTGAAAACAATTTCAAAGTTGGCACTTACGAAGAATTGATCCCAACTGCTGACGTGGTAATTAACCTTACTCCTGATAAACAACATACAGCAGTAGTAAATGCAATTATGCCTTTAATGAAAGAAGGTGCAACTTTATTATACTCACACGGTTTCAACATCGTTGAAGAAGGTATGCAAATCCGTAAGGACTTAACCGTAATTATGGTGGCACCTAAATGTCCGGGCAGTGAAGTTAGAGCAGAGTATGTAAGGGGGTTTGGTGTACCTACCCTAATTGCAGTTCACCCTGAAAATGATCCTCAAGGCAAAGGTTTGGCTCAGGCTAAAGCTTATTGCGTAGGTACTGGTGGTCACAGAGCTGGTGTATTAAAATCATCTTTCGTAGCCGAGGTAAAATCTGATTTAATGGGTGAGCAAACAATCCTTTGTGGTTTATTGCAAACAGGTTCTATCCTGTCATTCGATAAAATGGTAGAAAAAGGAATCGATGCGGGTTATGCTTCTAAATTGGTTCAATATGGTGTAGAAGTAATTACCGAAGCCTTAAAACAAGGTGGTATTACAGCCATGATGGATAGGTTAAGCAACGTAGCTAAAATTAAGGCTTTCGAAATCTCTGAGGAGTTGAAAGACATTATGCGTCCATTGTTCCAAAAACACCAGGATGATATTATGAGTGGCGAATTTAGCCGTATCATGATGGAAGACTGGGCAAACGGCGATAAAAACTTATTGGGTTGGAGAGCCGAAACAGGCGAAACTGCATTCGAAAAAACACCAGCAGGCGATGTTAAAATCGGTGAGCAGGAATATTTCGACAACTACCTTTTAATGGTTGCCTTTGTACGTGCAGGTGTTGAATTGGCTTTCGAAACCATGGTACAGGCTGGTATTAAACCAGAATCGGCTTACTATGAGTCGTTACACGAAACACCACTTATTGCCAACACCATTGCACGTAAAAAATTATTCGAAATGAACCGTGTAATTTCTGATACTGCAGAATATGGTTGCTATTTATTCGATCAGGCATGTAAACCGCTTTTAGGCGATTTCATGAAAAAAGTAGATACCGATTTAGTAGGTAAAAACTTTAACGAAGGTAAAGACGGTGCTGTAGATAACAGACAATTAATTGATGTTAACGAAGCCATCCGTTCTCACCAGGTTGAGCAGATTGGTGCTACTTTACGTAAAGCCATGACCGCCATGAAAGCAATTAAAACAGCATAGTAAACTTACAAACCTCGCAGGTTTTTGAAACCTGTGAGGTTTAAATAATTATATAAAAAATGTCAAAAACATTAGTAGAAAAAATTTGGGATGCTCACGTTGTAAAAAGTGAAGAAGGATTTCCTGATATTTTATACATTGATACACACTTAATACACGAGGTAACTTCTCCGCAGGCATTTGATGGCTTGCGCAAAAGAGGATTGCCTGTTTTGCGTCCGAAACAAACTGTAGCCACCGCCGATCATAACGTACCAACGTTAAATCAGTTGTTGCCGATAAAAGAAGAACTTTCGCGCTATCAGGTAGACATGCTTACCAAAAACTGTGCAGAATTTGGAGTAGAACTATATGGTTTAGGTCACCCTTTTCAAGGGATTGTTCACGTTATCGGTCCCGAACTAGGCATTACCTTACCTGGCAAAACCATGGTTTGCGGCGATAGCCATACCTCTACACATGGTGCTTTCGGTGCCATTGCATTTGGCATTGGTACTTCGCAGGTGGAGCAGGTTTTTGCTACGCAATGTTTATTGCAATCGAAACCTAAAACCATGAAAATTGAGGTTAATGGCGAGCTTGCAAAAGGTGTTGGTGCAAAAGACATTATCTTATACATTATAGCCAAAATCTCTGCAGCTGGTGGTACAGGTTATTTTATTGAATATGCAGGTTCGGCAATTGAAGCTTTAAGCATGGAAGCCCGCATGACGATCTGTAACATGAGTATCGAAATGGGTGCACGTGGTGGTTTAATTGCTCCTGATCAAATTACTTTCGACTACATTAAAGGACGCGAGTTTGCTCCTGCAGGCGAAGAATGGGATAAAGCTTTAGCTTACTGGAAAACATTATACAGTGATGCAGATGCGAAATTTGATAGTGTTTTAACTTTCGATGCTGCAGATATTGCCCCGATGATTACCTATGGTACCAATCCGGGAATGGGAATGGGTATTCAGGAACATATTCCTGCAACCGCAGCGCAACCAGAAACTGAAAAAGTATCATACAAAAAAGCCTTAGATTATATGGGTTTTGACGATGATTCAGCTCTAATTGGTAAACCAATCGATTATGTTTTCATCGGAAGTTGTACCAATTCACGTATCGAAGATTTGCGCGAAGTAGCCAATTTTGTAAAAGACAAACACAAAGCAGATAACGTTACCGTTTGGATTGTTCCGGGTTCGAAACAAGTAGAACAGCAAGCTAAAAACGAAGGTTTGGATAAAATTTTCGAAGCTGCAGGTTTCCAGTTACGCGAGCCAGGTTGTAGCGCCTGCTTAGGGATGAACGAAGATAAAATTCCTGCTGGTAAATATTGTGTGTCTACATCGAACAGAAACTTTGAAGGCAGACAGGGACAAAATGCCCGTACTTTATTGGCAAGTCCTTTAACTGCTGCAGCTGCTGCTGTTACCGGAAAAATTACTGACGTAAGAGAGCTGCTCGAAAAGGCAGAAGGTTAAAAGGCAGAAGGTTTAGGACTAAAACCCATAGTCAAAATTGTCATTGCGAAGCACGAAGCAATCTTAATGCAGTAGCAATGGCGAAAAAATTAAATTATGATTTTAGAAGTTGCCATATTAAATGTAAAGCCAGGTTTATCGGCCGATTTTGAAAAAGCCTTTAACCTGGCCGAAAAAATAATCAGTGCAATGAAAGGCTATATTTCGCACCAACTTAAAAAATGTGTTGAAGTAGCCGATAAATACATCCTGCTGGTGAACTGGGAAACGCTCGAAGACCATACAGCAGGTTTTAGAGGCTCGGCAGCTTATCAGGATTGGAAAAAGTTATTGCATCATTTTTATGATCCTTTTCCAACAGTTGAGCATTATTTAGAGATAGAAGGCTGAAGGTTAAAAAGGTAGAAGGTTAAGTCCACGACTATAAAACTCAAACCGTTTATATATGTCTATGGGGTTAAAATTAAAAAAGTCTTAGGTATCTAAGGTGGTAAAATAAAAGAAGTAGTTATGCCAGAAATAGTTTGGGATGCAACATTATACGATAAGCAGCATCACTTCGTATCAGATTACGGAGCAGATGTTTTGCAATGGCTGGCGCCGAAAGCCGACGAACATATTTTAGATGTAGGTTGTGGCACAGGTCAGCTGGCGGCACAAATTGCAGCAAGTGGAGCACTGGTTCTGGGAACCGATGCGTCTGCCGATATGGTAGCCAATGCAAAAGCAGCGTATCCCAACCTGAGCTTCGAAGTGGTAGATGGAGCAAGCCTTCCCTATCAGGAAAACTTCGATGCAGTTTTTAGCAACGCTACTTTCCACTGGATTGAAAACCAGCAAGCCTTAACCGACGGCTTATTTAAAAGTTTAAAACCTGGCGGAAGGCTGGTAGCCGAATTTGGAGGTAAAGGAAATGTGAAAAGCATTACCGATGCCATCGCTGCTGCCGCCAGTCAGCTGGGGTTTACGGATCAGGTGGTAACCGATTTCTGGTACTTTCCATCCGTTAGTACCTATGCGAGCCTGCTCGAATCGAAAGGTTTCGAAGTAGAACAAGTTTGGTTGTTCGATAGGCCAACAAAACTAATCGGCGAAGCAGGCATGTACATTTGGATTAACCAGTTTGCCCAACATGCATTTAAAAATTTAGACGAAGCGCAGGCCGAAGCAATCAAAAACCTGGCAGTTGAAATCCTGAAACCCGATTACTTTATTAACGGAGAATGGATAGCCGACTACAGGAGAATAAGAGTTAAAGCCCTCAAAAGGTAGAAGGTGATAATGCATAAAGCTTAACATCCAAATAAAAAATAAAACAATGGATGATGACCGGCAATCGGTGTAATCATTAAATCAGTGAAATCACGTTAAAAATGAAAAAGTTCACAAAATTGACATCGGCAGTAGTGCCATTAAACATAGAAAATATAGATACCGACCAGATTATTCCGGCAAGGTTTCTAAAAGCCACCACACGCGAGGGATTTGGCGAAAACCTGTTCCGCGATTGGCGTTATAATGGCGACAATACACCAAAGCCCGAATTTGTATTGAACAACCCAACCTATAGCGGCCGCGTTTTAGTTGCCGGTAAAAACTTTGGTTGTGGCAGTAGCCGCGAACATGCTGCATGGGCTATTCAAGACGCAGGTTTTGATGCCGTTATCAGCAGTTTCTTTGCCGATATTTTTAAAGGGAATGCCTTAAATAATGGTTTATTGCCTATTCAGGTAAGCGACGATTTTCTGGCACAAATCTTCAAATCGGTTGATGCTAACGCACAATCAGCATTGGAAGTAGATTTGGAAAACCAAACCGTTACCATTGTAGAAAATGGTGCACAGGAATCTTTCGAAATCAATCCATATAAAAAATCGTGCTTAATAAACGGTTACGATGATATCGACTTCATCCTGGCTCAAAAACAACTAATCGAAGAATTCGAACAGGCAAGATAATGTTTAAACCATTTGTCCACATTCAGCAACTCAACCTGGCGTACCGCAACAAAGCGGTGCTTAAGGAATTGTATTGGGTAATAAATGTTGGCGAAAATTGGGTTTTGTGGGGCGAAAGCGGTAGTGGAAAAACTACTTTAGCAAAGGCTATTGCTGGCATAAATGCCACACAGGGCAGTATCGAAATTGATTTCGACCCGCAAAGTAAATTACCTGCCGAGGTTTTATTTGTTGATAGCTGGTATCAGTTTAAAAACCTTGAAGGCGTTGCCAACTTTTATTATCAGCAGCGTTATACCAGCCAGCAGGCTAAAGATACTTTAACCGTGCATGCCGAACTGGTACATTTTGGAAAAGAAAAAGGCCTTCACTTTGATCGTGTTGAACTGATTTTAGAAGCCCTTGGTTTTTCTACTTTTGCCAGCTCTCAGTTAATCGAGTTATCAAGTGGCGAGCACAAAAAATTACAGCTGGTTAAAGCTTTGTGGTTAAAGCCGCAGTTACTGATTATCGATCAACCTTATACAGGTTTAGATACCGCTTCGCGTAAAAACCTGAATATCCTACTCGATCAAATTACTGATGAGGGGGTACAATTGATTTTAATCAGTAATGATCAGGAGTTGCCATCGTGCATTCACCGTTATGCTGAAATTAAAAACGGGCAAATTGTAACTTCGTATACCAGAGATAACACTGCAGCGACTTTTGAAGTGCATAACAGGGAAATTCCTGTCTTTTTAAAAGAGTCGCCGGTTTATTCGTCCGATAATATCGTTAAAATGGTTAATGTGAACATCAGCTATAGCGAAAAACAGGTGCTTAAAAACATCAATTGGGAAGTTAAGGCTGGTGAAAAATGGCTTTTACAAGGCCACAATGGCTCAGGTAAATCTACCTTGTTAAGTCTCGTAAATGGCGATCATCCACAATCGTACGCGAACGAACTTTATCTGTTTGGCAACCGTCGCGGAAGTGGCGAAAGTATTTGGGATATTAAGCAGCACATTGGGCTGATATCACCAGAATTTCATTGGTATTTCGATGCCACTGCAAGCGTTTGGCAAAGTATTGCTTCGGGCTTTTACGATACCGTAGGCCTTTTTCAGCAATTGCCTTATACCAAAAGCAGCCAGGTTGATGAACTGGTTGAATATTTTGGTTTAACTGAAAATAAAAATGAGCTGCTCACCTCACTTCCGTTGGGTAAGCAGCGACAGGTTTTACTGGCCAGAACCATCATCAAAAATCCCGAATTGTTAATTCTGGATGAACCGTGTCAGGGCTTAGACCTGCAGCAAACACAGCGTTTTAACCAGCTGGTTGACGAACTGTGTAGCAACGGCATGACCGTAATTTATGTTGGCCATTTTGAATCGCAGCTGCCAACCTGCCTTGAAAAAAGAATATTATTAGAAAAAGGCGAAGTAAAAGTCGTCGAAAGTTTAAATATAGAAATATTGAGCTAGGCCGCAGATTTACAGGATAGTTTTAAATCCATCAAATCATGGCCGAGCATAGGAGAATTTAACATGAAGAAGAACATTTTAGTAATACCTGGAGACGGTATTGGCCCGGAAGTCACCACCTGGGGAAAAGCAGCATTAGAAAAAATTGCAGAAATTTTTGGTCATGATTTTGTTTTTGAAGAAGCTTTAATGGGCCATGCGGCTATTGAAGTAACCGGCGAGCCTTTGCCGGATGAAACTTTAGAAAAAGCAAGACAAAGTGATGCCATTTTATTTGGTGCCATTGGCCATGCCAAATACGATAACGACCCAAGTTTAAAA
>NZ_QAJQ01000001.1:0-195497 GCF_003852395.1 Pedobacter sp. KBW01 | reverse complement strand
GGGTTTATTTGCCAATCTCCGTCCGATATTACTATTCGATGAGCTTCTTCAGGCATCAAGCATTAAACCTGAAATTTTAAGGGGAACCGATATTTTGTTTTTCCGTGAATTAACAGGTGATGTATATTTTGGAGAGAAAACACGTTCAGAAGACAGAAACACTGCTTCTGATTTAATGATTTACCACCGTTACGAAGTAGAGCGTATTGCGCATAAAGCTTACCAGGCCGCACAACAGCGTAATAAAAGATTATGTTCAGTAGATAAAGCCAACGTTTTAGAAAGCTCTCGCCTGTGGCGCGAAACGGTTCAGGAAATTGCCAAACAATACCCTGATGTAGAAACTGAGCACATGTTTATTGATAATGCAGCCATGCAGTTAATTAAAAACCCTAAAAAGTTCGACGTGGTGTTAACCGCCAACTTATTTGGGGATATTTTAACTGATGAGGCTTCGCAAATTGCAGGTTCAATGGGTATGCTGGCTTCGGCTTCGGTTGGCGAAAGCACTGGTTTCTTTGAGCCAATACACGGTTCGGCTCACGATATTGCAGGTAAAGATGTGGCTAACCCGCTTGCTTCTATCCTATCGGCAGCCTTAATGCTCGAAATTGGTTTCGGACTTAAAGAGGAAGCGAAACTATTGGTTGATACCATTGACCAGGTATTGAAAGAAGGTTTCAGAACACATGATATAGCCGACCAAACTACCAACCGTTTTAAAGTGTTAGGCACAGCCGAAATGGGTAAATTGGTATTGAAATTCTTATCACAAAAATTAATCACATCCTAAACCTAAGATTATGATTCACGACCCGAACAAAGTTTATATTTTCGACACGACCTTACGTGACGGCGAGCAGGTTCCAGGCTGCCAGTTAGATACAAACCAAAAAGTAGAAATCGCTAAATCACTCGAACTTTTAGGCGTAGATGTAATTGAAGCTGGTTTTCCGGTATCAAGCCCAGGTGATTTCAATAGCGTTATCGAATTATCTAAAGCGGTTACTCATCCTATTATTTGCGCCTTAACCCGCGCCAATAAAAATGATATCGATGTGGCTGCCGATGCTTTACGTTATGCCAAAAGACCTCGTATCCACACTGGAATTGGTTCTTCTGATTTCCACATCAAACATAAATTTAACAGCACACGTGAGGATATTTTAGCCCGTGCAGTTGAAGCGGTAAAATATGCCAAAAAATATGTTGAAGATGTTGAGTTCTATGCAGAAGATGCCGGTCGTGCCGATATCGAATTTTTAGCCAAAATGGTTGAAGCGGTAATTGCTGCCGGTGCAACGGTAGTAAACATTCCCGATACCAACGGTTACTGCTTACCAGACCAATATGGTTCGAAAATCCTTTTCTTAAAGGAAAATGTAAAGAATATCGATAATGCAATTATTTCAGTTCACTGCCACAACGATTTAGGTTTAGCTACTGCTAACTCTATTGCCGGTTTACAAAACGGTGCCCGCCAGGTAGAATGTACCATTAACGGTATTGGCGAACGCGCTGGTAATACTTCGATGGAAGAAGTGGTAATGATTTTAAAAACGCACAAAGTATTGGGCTTAAACACCAGCATTGATGCTACTCAGTTTTACGATATTAGCCACAGTGTGAGAAACCAGATGAACATGCCGGTGCAGCCTAATAAAGCTATTGTTGGTGCCAATGCATTTTCGCACAGCTCGGGTATACACCAGGATGGTTTCTTGAAAAACCGCGAGAACTACGAAATTATTAAACCAGAAGATGTTGGTTTTCCTGATGCCACTATTGTATTAACTGCAAGAAGTGGTCGCCATGCCTTAAAACACCATTTAGAGCGTTTAGGTCATAAATTAGAAAAAGAACACCTTGATATTGTTTACAAACAGTTTTTAGTTTTAGCCGATAGCAAACAAGGCATTAACGATACTGATTTAAACCAATTGGTTGCTTTGCATTTAGCGTAGCAATAACCCGTCATTGCGAGGTAAGAAGCAATCTTAAAGCGCTAGGATTTACTAACAGCTATAGTTTTAGAACTGCTTCGTACCTAGCAATGACGAAAAGAAAAATATAAGAGAACAAGTTTTAATACTTGCCCCCTCTAATACCTGATACTATAAAAATGAATACTACAACACCACATACACTGGATTTTAAATCTGCAAACGAAAGGCTCAAAGGCGTGGTAAAACGTACCCCACTTGAGTTTAATGCCGGACTTTCTTCTTACTACAATGCCAATATTTATTTAAAAAGGGAAGATTTGCAGATTGTGCGCTCCTATAAATTACGTGGTGCCTACAATAAAATCAGTTCGCTTCCTCAGGAATCGTTAATTAACGGAGTTGTTTGTGCAAGTGCCGGAAACCATGCGCAGGGTGTTGCCTACTCGTGCAAAAAACTAGGCATTAAAGGTGTTATTTTTATGCCCGAAATTACCCCGAAACAGAAAGTGAAACAAACTTATATGTTTGGTGGCGACAATGTAGAAGTGGTTTTGGTTGGCGATACTTTTGACGATTGCTTAAAAGAGGCTTTGGCTTACAGCGCAGCACATGCCGCAACTTTTATTCCGCCTTTTGATGATGAAAAAGTAATTGAAGGACAGGCAACTGTTGGTGTTGAAATTTTTGAAGATCTACCAGATTTAGACATGGTAGTAATGCCTGTAGGTGGTGGTGGACTGGCTTCGGGCGTAAGCGCATACCTGAAAACAGTTAAACCCGATGTTAAACTGGTAGGTGTTGAGCCATTGGGTGCACCATCAATGGTTACTGCTATGGAACACGGCGGGCCTTTTACTTTAGATGAAATAGATCGTTTTGTAGATGGAGCTGCTGTAAAAAGAATTGGTCATATTACTTACGAATATTGCAAAGAACTGCTCGATCAGATGCATTTGATTCCCGAAGGGAAAATATGTACCACGATATTGAAACTTTATAACGAAGATGCCATTGTAGTTGAACCTGCCGGTGCACTGTCTGTTGCGGCATTAGATCAGCTCAGAGAACAGATTGCAGGTAAAACGGTAGTTTGTATTGTAAGCGGTGGAAACAACGACATAGAACGTATGCAGGAGATTAAAGAGAAATCTTTACTTTTCGAAGGTTTGAAACACTATTTCATCGTTCGTTTTCCACAAAGACCAGGTGCTTTAAAATTATTTGTAAACGAGGTTTTAGGTCCGCAGGATGATATTACCCGCTTCGAATTTATTAAAAAAACCAACAAAGAAAATGGTCCGGCGCTGGTAGGCATTGAGCTTTCTAACAAAAACGATTATGCGAGTTTATTACAACGCATGAAAGATTTTAAATTTGAAATTATCGAACTGAACCAGGATCAGACTTTGTTTGAGTATTTGGTTTAAGATTTAACCGCAAAGGGCGCAAAGTTTATCGCAGAGAACACCAAGCCAAGCCGTCATTTCGAGCGGAGTGCAACGAAGTCGAGAAATCTATCTTGAGATAGATCTCTCCATTCCGCTACGTTTCAGTCGAGATGACGTTTTCTCTACAACAGCACTTAATAATAAAATGAACTTCAAAGACTTAACCAACAAAGCATTAATTTCCGACAGTGATATCGATTGGGAAGATTTAGGCGCTGGCGTAAAACGCAAAATTATGGCTTACGATGAGCACTTGATGCTGGTTAAGGTATCTTTTGAACAAGGAGCCATCGGATCCGTACACAACCACCCTCACCTGCAAATGAGTTATGTAGCTAAGGGAAGTTTTGAAGTAAGTATGGGCGAGGATAAAAAAATCCTGAACGAAGGCGATGTTTTCTTTGCACCCAGTAATGTATTTCACGGGGTAGTTTGCCTCGAAGCAGGATTGTTGATTGATATCTTTAATCCACACCGGGAGGATTTTTTGAAGTAAGACCAATGGTCGTCATTTCGAGCGGAGTCGAGAAATCTATCTCGAGGTAGATCTCTCCGCTCCACTACGTTTCGGTCGAGATGACGACATCATCTGTGACGATCGCCAAGAGGAGTCCTCCATACTAAACCTTCTAGCCTAATCAAAAGTTAACCTCACATTTTTATAACCCAATCCTTCAATAATCGGTTTCAATACATTGGCAGCATTGGTTTTCGTTTGGATTAAAATGTTCGACTTTTTCACTTCAGCAGCTACCTGCCTTTCGGCTGCTTTATAGGCTTCATCCACCAGATCAGCTTCTCTGAAGAAGGCCATTTTGGTATCGTACACCCGTGAATTTTTATGATCAATTTTGACATAACAGATTTCGGGTTGTGGCAAATTTACTACAGCTGTATCGGCATCAATACGGATATCTTCGCTGGTAATTTTGGTTAAATCGATACAGCCAACAGCTTCGGCCTTAACAATGAGCAAAACACTGGCTTCTGGCAAAAAGTCTGTCTTGTTTTTGTGTTCTAAAACGTCACTAATTTGGTACCTAACCAGCTCCAGTTTACCTATAGCCTCAATTTTCTCGACCAGGAGCTGATGCTTACTTTCTACAGTAGTACTAATGCTCAACTTTTTAGCGATAAATAAATAGCCTGCAATCAGTAGGATTAACCAGGGCAAGAGGCGAATAAAGAGCTTCATATTATTTAAAAAACGGAAATTAAACAATTGTTTACCAAGCTCACTGTACAATAATTAATCCATTAATAGCGTCTTGCATTTTTTGGCAGAAGATTTGTAATATCAAAATCACACACACAAATAAAAACTAATCAACATGAAAAAACTAACTATCTTAATGCTTTGCATTGCCACACTAGGTCTGGCTTCCTGCAAAAAAGACACTATTGTTCAAAACACACCGAACATTACCATTTATAAAACCATTCAGCCTAGTGCCTGGGTTGCAACCAGTGATGCTGCAAATGGTTCTTACTTATACGTAGATATTAGCGACAACAGAATTGAACAATATGAAGATGATGGTATCATTTTATCATTTGCACGTTTTAACGATGACGGTTACGATGCCTTACCTTTTACTTACGGAACTGACTCATATAGCTATAGCTCATTCCCCGGAAGAATAAGAGTGTACTTACAGAACAGTGCAAACAGAAATTTAGCACCTGTGAGACCAACAGCAAGTATTGGAGCCCGTATTGTATTGGTTACTTCGTCTTCCGACTAAGTAATTTGTTAAAACTTAGAAAACGGCTAATGTTCAGGTGAACATTAGCCGTTTTTTTATACTACAAAAAATATAAATCAAAACATATAACAGTGTATTATTACTAATATTTTAGTTAGTTTTGTAACTTATACATTTAATGAAAAACAAATATTTAAACGCGTGGATAATTTCACTGATCCTATTAGGTTCTTCCTGTAAAAAACAGGAGAATTTAATTCAAGAAAAATTTGAAAAGAAAATTCAGAAAACTGATCTTATTGGGAATTGGTCTCCAGTCAAAATCGAAACTGTAGTCATTGATAATGAAAGCACAAAGATAATCGCTGATAGTTCGAGATACGTAAAATCTTACGTGCTTGGCTATGTTATTAATTCAGATCACCTCATTCACGACAATAGAGGATCCTATTATGAAATATCAGAATTAAATGACCAACAGTTTTTAGAATATGAATTATATGGTTTCAATCAGAAATTGACACTTTTAAAACTTACAAAAAACACTTTGATATTACAACATAAAAACCTTATCGGGACAATTAAAAAAACGGAAACAATCTATTTCAATAAATCAAAATGAGATACCTAAATTTACTTATAATGCTAAGTTTAATCTTTTGTTTTCACAACTCAGAAGGCCAAACAACCACCATAGATTTTACAAAAACACCGCAAATGAACTCTGGCACATACGACCCAAATTATTGGAGTAGCGGTGGATGCGGAACCTATCATAGATTTGGACCAAATCCTTTACCGGTTGATGGACATAATGTAAGAACAGTAGGAGGTACAAATATGTCAGAAGTATTCACCAATACTTCAACAACTTATCAGTTAAGTCTTTATTGTTTTGGTAATACTAAAACTGGTCAACGAGAAAATGTAGTCATATCTGTGGAATATCCTTTTCTAGCTAATAAAACCTATCTAGTTGAAATAAATGGAAACAATGATCATGATTGGAATAATTGGGTAGTGCCGGTAAACCACTATAATGGGGTTTTTTGGGTAAAGCTAGAAAACAGTCCTAATATAGTTACTAATACAGCAAATCCATGTGAAGAATGGTATACAGCTGTAGAAAAAAGTGTAAATAGATATTCTAAATTGATAGCTGACCGGAGTATTGCATTTGAAAATAAAAACTATACTGTAAAGTTTTCTCCATTAGAAAACAAAAGTGCATTAAAAATAATTTTCGATTCGTCTCCGATAGATCCAAAAGTAATTATTGACAATATTTTCCGGTTAAAGAAAATTAAAATTACGGAAATGCCTTATGAAGAGGATGGTCCATCCTACACTGCCTCATACACTAATGTTCCAAGACCGCGCCCTTGGACCCCTGCTTATGAAATACCAGGAGTAATAGTTCGCCCTACAGATGGACATGCAACCCCCACAAAAAGAGGTTCATTAAATGTCGCTACTAATCAATGGGTTTCTAATGGTGGCAATCTTGGCTATTCAATATACTTAAGTGAAATCACTCAAAATGTATATGTTTCTGAAGTTATTTCTATGTCTGTGAAAGGTGATTTAGTTCAAGATCCAAGAGGTGGACGACCTAGCCAAGCATTAATCGCATTACCGGGGGCATATCAAGGCAACAATTATACATACCAAGTGGTTAATGGCGATATTTTAATTAATGTAACCAACTCTACTAATACACCTCCTACTGTACCAGTAGATTTCGACTTTGCTTATAACTAAAAAATTAAAACTCTAAAAAACGACTAATGTTCAATTGAACGTGGTCGTTTTTTTTGTGCTCTCCCCTGTTCAATTGTATGGCACGGATATGAACGCCATTTCTTTCCAGCAGCAATTCATCATAAAAGCCTTTGTAATACACATCTTTTACTTCATAACGCCTGCTACTCCAGTTGCTATTCACCTCTGCCCATTCGGGATAGAATACCACAGTATCTTTTTGTGTTTTTAAACCAATTTTTTCGGCATCAGCAGCTGGCAAAACCACTGCGTTACCTAAAATTTGGGCTGTATAAATATGGGCTGGGTGCTGGTAAATTTCGGCTGGTTTGCCGGTTTGCAAAAGTTCTCCGTTACGCAAAATCAGCAACTGATCAGCCAAAAATAAACCATCGGCCGGATCGTGTGATACCAGGATCACGGTTACGCCAGTTTCTGCCGCTACACGTTTAATATCGGCACGTAGCTGGTTCTTAAGCAAGGCATCAACCTGACTAAAAGGCTCGTCTAAAAGCAAAACCTGCGTATCCGAAACCATAGCTTTGGCAATAGCCACACGCTGCTGTTCGCCACCGCTCAATTCTATTATTTTTTTATTCTGGAGTGGTAAAATCCGTAGATGTTCCATAATGGCCAAAGTTTTATCGGCTTTGGTTTTCAAGTCTGTATTGGATAATTGTGAGGCAATATTATCGTACACCTTCGCATAGATATTTAAAGAAAAATCCTGAGTAACCATTTTCATCTGCTTATGGCCAGGTATCAGTTGTTCATCTGGTCCTTTAACGTGCTTGTCTTCAAAATAGATTTCTCCTTCATCGGTTTTCAGCAAACCGTAAATTGATTTCAGCAGGGTAGATTTTCCGCTTCCACTTTCGCCTATAATGGCTACTACATCACCTCTTTTGATCTCAAAACTTACATTTTTAATCCCGCCGGCTTGTTCTGCCTGATATTGCTTCGTTAAATTTTTAACACTGATTAGGATATTGCTCACGGGGTAAAGATAGTGAATAAGCTTAATGCAGAAAGACTAAAGCTGAAAGCAAAATCACTTACATAATAAACCAAGTATTTTAACTTCTGAAATGTTTCTGAAAACACGTTAAACAAAAAATCCTGTCTCGCCTAACCGAAACAGGATCTGTTCATTTGTGTGTTGTTGTAATCAAGTCCCTTCAGGGGATATATGGGCTAATTTAACCCAAAAGTAACCCCGAAGCTCATATTTTTTAAACCTGCTTGCTGCGAAGTGGTAAACATATCGTTGAAATAGTATTTGGTAAACAAGCCCAAACCACCGTATCCGAACCTGATTGTACCTCCGTAACGAACCGACTGAAAGTGGTAGCTATCGTATTGTTTCTCTTTACCACGCTCTGCACTGATTTGTTTAATCTTTCCGTTTAACAAAAAGCTCACTTCAGGACCTAACACCAGGTAAAATCTTTTGCCATTTCTATTTTCTGAAGTGCGGAATTCAAAGTTTAATGGAATATGCACATAGCTGCTCGAGAAACGATTTTTAGAGAAATGTACCGGCGACTGATCGGTGTAAACAAATTCATTTGAATTTTTAGCGATGGTAATATCTTTTCTTAAACGAATCAAAGTCCAATCGAAACCACCCGCTACATACACTTTAAAGTTCGAATTAAAACGGTAACCAAGTTGTAAGATATCAAAAGAGAATGTACTGGTTTTACCACCTTTGTAATCTAAAAAATCATTGTTTGGCGATAAATTAAAACTTCCGTTATCAATTAACCTCGAGAAACCCAAATCAACCCGGGTAAAGGTAATTCCGCCAACAAAACGACCTTTTTTAACTGAATCTGCTGTTTTACTTTTTATAATAATACCATGACCTTCACTGTAATCCATTTTCTTTTTGGTGGTATCTTGTTGTGCAAAAGCACCTGGAGCCATAACACCGGCAAGCCCGCTTACCAAAAGTGTTGTAAAAATTAGACGTTTCATATCTGTGTGTTTGTTATGTTTAATTTTGTAATATTTTAATATCAGATGCTGTTAACTGAAAACTGATAACTGTGAATTGCAAACTGTTATTTCTTCCGTTTGCCTATTTTAAAGGGCCCGATATTGATTGATGATAGCGAAGAATCGTCGTCATCAGTTCTGAACTGGATAAACTTATCTTTCCGCTTATCTACCTTGTTTACGATCAGGTTTACCACATCGCCCACATTACGGATATTTTTAATATTCTGCTCATCGTTATCATTAATGGGTTCATCTACCTTAACTGGCGTAGGATTAGCCGCAATTACGATCTCTTTCTCAGGCTGAAGAATCGCTTCTTCAATTCTTGTCTTAATATCCTTTTTAGGTTCTTCTGTTTTAGCTATAGTAGTTCCTTGTTTTAAAAGTTCGGGAGCAGTAACTATTTTTTGTTTTTCTACAGGTTTAACTACTTTTTTAGCGGTAATTTTAGCCAAACTGGTAGCTAGTTTAGTGCTAACTGGTAAAACTACTTCTGTCTTTTCAATTGGCTTAACCTTGGTAACAACCGAATCCTGAACAGGTTGCTCTACCACAACTGGTTTTACTTTAGGTACAACATAGCTTGTTAACTGTTTAGGATTAACATTTTGTTTCTGATAAACTAAAATACCTGCTGTAACTACCACTAATACCGCAGCTGCCGATAACCAGTAAATGGGTATAATCCTTTTTTTCTTTGGCTCAATTTCGCTTTCAATATTGCTCCATAAATCCCGCGATGGTGTGATCTCTGCATCGTCAAAAGCATTTTTAAACAGCTGATCAAAATCCTTATCCTGTGTAGGTTGCATAACCAAATCCCTCCATTTTTATAATTTCTTCCTTTAATATTGCCCGGGCTCTCGATAACTGCGATTTACTTGCTCCTTCTGAGATGCCAAGTGTTTCGCCTATTTCTTTGTGCGAGTAGCCCTCTATTACGTACATGTTAAAAACCATCCGGTAACCATCTGCCAGTTTTTGTATCACTTTCATCAGGTCTTGCATACCTAAACGGCTAAAATCAAATCCTGTTGAAGGTTGTTCATAGGCTTCGTCTATTTCAACCACATTTAAGCTGCGCAGGTTTTTGCGGTAACTTTCAATGGCTGTGTTTACCATTACCCTTCTAATCCAACCTTCAAAAGAACCTTCCCCCCGGTATTCCTTAATTTTCTGAAAAACTTTAATGTAACCCATTTGCAGTACATCTTCAGCTTCCATCTTATCTTTGGCGTAGCGCATACAAACGGCCAGCATTTTCGATGCAGTTTGCCTGTACAGCAGCTCCTGCATCTTCCGGTCGCCGGCTTTGCAGCCTTCCATCAAATCGTTTATCGTATAGCTTCGCGTCAATTTCATTGTGTGTTTGTATATAGAAGATGGTCAATTACAAACAATGGTTGCATGGGGTAGTAGAAAAAGTTAAATAAAGTTAAATTTATTTTTACAACCACTGATTATCAGCAAGATAAACATGCAGCAGTTTCCAGAGAAAGATATAGATTTTTTATGGAAAAATGAACAGGCAGCATTTCTTAGCAGGATGTCCCGCTATCCGCTCCAAAGCCTCGGTTCGTTCCTTGCCTTCGTGCTTTCGCTTCTATCGGGTTTAAAAAACATAAGGTGATGCTCAAAAACAATAAACCTCGTAGGTTTTAGAAATCTACGAGGTTTGAAAATTATTTCATTGCACCTAAGTTCAGTCAGATGCAATGAATGAGGAAACAAGCGTTTAGTTTTTCGCTTTTACCTTTCTGCCTTCTTCACCTTAAACAATTTAAAGTCCTGTTTGTAGGTTAAGAAAAATGAGTGGTTAAACTGAAGTTGTTTATCAGTATGATCGAGGTCGATATGTGGTTCGAAACGAACATCGAGATATAAATGTGGGACCAGCTCTTTTTGGTAAGCATAACGCAGCGAAACAATGTTTCGGGCACTCTGCCTTAAACCAGGACTGTATAAATTATCTGAAACTGATTCATAAAGTGGCATACCTTTAATCGAAATAAAATTATTCCCTTTCCAGTATGAGGCCACTAAACTTCCCCATTTACTTTCTACACCTGCATTCAGCCATAACCCAAAACCACCTTCGTAAGCCCTTCTTTTATCGGGCGAAAGGTCTTTATACACTGCAACATAGTTATCGGCATATACCTGCTTAATATTCGTATTAATGGCCTTATGTAATTTTAAACCTGCCGCACCATTAAATAAAGTGCTAATCGGTATGTCTTTAAGCACATCAATCTGACCGCCCTGGTGAAAAGCTAAAAACTGTGCAGGTACACTAAATTTCCAGCCATTACTTTCGGCAAGTGTGGTTTCGGTAGATAAACCACCTATAATTTCTTCCTTGGCCGGGTCGCCTTTATAAATCATCTTCTGCCAGGCAATCCAGGCATCTAAATTAAATCTTTTGCGTTCTACCAAAAGCTGTGTACCATATTCAATTGGTGTAGTAATGGTTCTTTCGAAATCGTAAAGCGGCTCAATGTATTTATGCTGAATGCCACCTTCTAAGCTTCCGAAAATTAAGGTCAGGTTTCTTTTGTGGTACTTTAAACTGAATAAAGGTTTGGCATCGCTCACCCCATTTCTACCAAAATCTTTACGGATAAAAGCTCCGGCAGTAATGGCCAGATTCGGGTGCGCATAATATACAATTTGCGGCTGTAACTGTGTACCATATAAGGTATAACCATCGTGAAAATCGTTGGTATACTCGTAATTACGCACATAATTGAAATTGTAAAAATTAAAATGTACCTCGTTGGTTAAACTGCTATCCGGGCGGATCCTGTTTTCGAAAGCCGATTGATTAAATTGCGCCGAAGCTAAATAAGAACTGAAGAGAAAGGATATAAAAAGTACGGTCTTTTTCAGACCCGTTTGTATAAACATGAGCTTGGATTTTATGGCTCAAATTTAGAATAGTTTTTCGTTTATTTAACCGCGAAGTATACTAAGTTTACGCAAAGAAAACAAAGTTGCTCTTTGTCTGACCACGAAGGCACAAAGAACACAAAGCTTTTGCAACGCCCCTGATTACAATAGTATCCTTGACTTAGTGCCTTTGCCTTAAAAGGCTATTCACCGCGCTTTTTACGATAATTTTTATATAATTTAACTGCAATCATTATGGCCATAGCAACGCCCATAATGCCGATTAAACCATAAACCCAGTTGAGAGCATTTTTAAGGATAACCACAAATACAATGGCAATCATAAAAATGGTAGCGAGTTCGCGCCATAAACGCAACTGGAAACTGCTTAACTTAAAATGATTGTTTTTAAGCTGTTTTACGATGTCTTGGCAAATGAAATGATAAACAAGTAAACCAACAACGAAAGCAAGCTTCACCCACATCCAATCGGCCTGTAGCAGCCCTTGGTTTAAAGTTAACATAGATGCTCCTGCCAATACCGAAATAATCATTGCCGGAGTGGCAATAATTTTCCATAAAGTATCCTCCATTTTAACAAACTGTTTCTGGAGGATACTTTTTTCTGGTTCGGGTTTCTCGTTAGCCTCGGTATGGTAAATAAAAATACTTAAAATATAAAATAACCCAGCCATCCAGCTAATCACAAACACAATGTGAACCGCTTTAAAGTAAGCATAATATGGCAACAAGGTTTCTATCATTTTAGTTATTCTAACTTACGTCATGCTGAACTTGTTTCAGCATCTCTTTTGTAGAAGAGACCCTGAGCTAAATCCAATAGCAGCGTGACGTGATTTAGTGATTATGCTTGAGCTATCAATTAATACCTAAACTCCTTCACTACTTCAATCGCATATTTTACGTTATCGAAAGGAAT
This sequence comes from Pedobacter sp. KBW01, assembly GCF_003852395.1. Taxonomy (NCBI): domain Bacteria; kingdom Pseudomonadati; phylum Bacteroidota; class Sphingobacteriia; order Sphingobacteriales; family Sphingobacteriaceae; genus Pedobacter; species Pedobacter sp. KBW01. Next base: position 182,803 of record NZ_QAJQ01000001.1, on the reverse strand, counting down.
ATCTGGCATAATACCGTGACCTAAGTTAAAGATAAAACCTTCGGTACCACGCATGCGTTCGAATAATTTGTGGATCTGTGCTTTAATAACGGCTTTATCGGCGTATAAAATATGTGGATCTAAATTACCTTGTACAGCAATACCTTTTGGCAAAGCATTTTTAATATTCAATAAATCAGCATTCCAGTCAACCGAAATTACATCTGGCTTAGCCTCAGCCATAATTGGCGCAAAAACCGAACTTCCTTTACAGAAAGAAATAACCGGAATATCTTTTCGGTTTAAGTTTGAAATGATTTCCTGAATGTAGCGATGAGAAAACTCCTGGTAATCGTTCCACGATAAGGCAAGCGCCCAACTGTCAAAAATCTGGATAGCGTTTACACCGGCAGCAATCTGAAGGTTAAGATAATCGGCAGTTACTTTAGCAATTTTTGCTAAAAGCTTATGTGCCAACTCTGGTTGGTTGTGTATAAAAAGCTTGGTTAATTTGAAATCTTTAGATGAACCACCCTCAATTAAATAGCTCATTACCGTAAACGGTGCACCAGCAAAACCAATTAACGGAATCCTGTTATCCAAACGTTGTTGAATAACTTTAATCGCGTCAGCTACATATTGTAATTCATCTAAACAATCAACATTCAGGTTTTCAATATCTTGTGCAGTACGTACAGGATTTGCAAACTTAGGACCAACACCTTGCGTAAAACTTAAATCTCCGCCCATGGCTTCACCTGTTACCAAAATATCGCAGAACAAAATCGCGGCATCAATATCCAACAAATCAACTGGCAGCATGGTTACATCTGCTGCAATTTCAGGGTTTTTACACATCTCTAAAAAAGAGTATTTGTTTTTAATCTCCCAATATTGCGGCATAAAACGGCCTGCCTGACGCATCATCCACACGGGTGGGCGTTCTGTTTGTTTTGAAAATGCTGCGTCTAAAAATAAATTATTCTTCATGATTTGTATTTGGTGTTGTACTTATCCTCGCCCTGAATTCATTTCAGGGTCTAACTTACAAAGAGATGCTGAAATAAATTCAGCATGACGAATTGCTAAAGAACGAATAGTCCAAAATATTAATTTCGCAAAGGTATAAATAAAAAAAAAACGAAGTACCTTTTTATCGCTAAACTGGTGCTTCGTTATTCAAAATGACAATAGTCCTATTATATTTTGCTTATTTCCTTTTCTATTTTAACAATGATGTCTTTCGATCGCTGTGTTTCGGCCAGTTCTTTAGCCAGTTTGGTATAGGCCTCTGCCCTTTCCCGATCTTTTTTACGCAAAGCTAAATTAGCCAGATGAATCAATACATAAGCCTTCTCGTTCTTACCTCCCACCGGAAAACGGCTGGCCAGTTGAAAGTGATACTCGGCCTTATCCCACTCCTCTTCTTTCAACGCCATGTTACCTTGCATAAATTCATAGTAACCTCTGCGGCTTTTAGCTAAACGCTCTGGTTTTGCCACCTCCGCAAGCAAAGCTTTCACTTTACCAAATTCGTTATTTTTAAAATGCTTTGAAGCCATTAAAACCGAACTGTGTTTAAAATGACTCCACACAACAAAGGCAAATAAAAGCCCCGAAACGGCTGCCAGCTGATATTGATTATAAAAAACACAAACCAAACCGGCCAGCACAAAAACTGCCATTAAAGCATACCTGCCTTTATTATTGTACATTAATGACTATCGGTAAATTTATAACCTACCCCACGGATGGAGTGAAAGTAAACTGGATTTTTTTGATCTGGTTCGAAATACTTACGGAAAGTTAAAATGAAGTTATCGATCGTTCTGGTTGAAGGATAAACATCGTAATTCCAAACTGTTTCCAAAATCTGTTCTCTCGAAACTGCATCGTTTTTGCGCTCGATTAACAGTTTCAATAACATGGTTTCTTTTTTGGTTAATGGTGTAATGGTACCATCATCGTGTTTCAACTCAAAAGAGTTAAAATAGATTGTTTTATCGCCGATTTTGTAAGAATTTAATTCCTTTAAATCATCAGATTTTAAACTGCGTTTAACCAAAATACCAACTCGAAGAATCAGTTCTTCTAAGTTAAATGGTTTAACCAAATAATCGTCGGCTCCTTTTTTCAAACCTAAAACACGGTCTTCCGAAGTGTTTTTTGCTGTTAAAAACATAATCGGAACTTCTGCATTTTCTAAACGTATGGTTTCGCAAACCTGGAAGCCATCCATTTCGGGCAGCATTACATCTAATACAATCAGATTGAAGCGTTCTTCTTTAAATACTTTAAGAGCGGTTTTGCCATCTTTAACGGCGTGAACTTTATATCCTTCAAGTTCGAGGTTTAATTTAATAGCATCTAACAAGTGATCCTCGTCTTCTACCAATAGAATTCTTAATTTTTGTGACATAATTGAGATTAACTAAATGTTACTTCAAAAATACTTCCCTGAGGCAGATTGTCTTTTACTGTAATATCTGCATCATGGTATTGTAAAACCTCTTTCACAATAAACAAGCCTAAACCTGTTCCTTTTGCTTTTCTGACATTCTCGTTACCAACGCGGTAAAACTTATCAAATATCAACATTTTTTCGGCATCTGAAATACCCGGGCCTTTATCCAGCACACTGAGGTGAATATGCCCATCTAATTCGTTTAAAAGCACATTTATCTCGTCGCAAGGGTTCGAATACTTTACTGCATTTTCAATCAAATTGGTCACTACTGACGATAAGGCAAATTTGTCACCCACAAGCTGCAAATTTGGCTGGATTTTAGCATTTATGATCTGCTCACAGCCACAGGAGTGTACTTGTAATCGGTCGGTAATTTTAGCTACCAGCTCTGAAAAATTAAATGCCTCTTTCGGAAAACTATACGAGCGGTTTTCAATCTTGGTTGCCAACAGCATATTTTCGACCAAATCATCTAAACGTTCTATATCTTTTAATGAGTTATTCAATAATGAAGTTTGCCTGGCTTTATCAAGATCTCTTTTTACAATAGTTTGTATCGAAAGTTTGATGGCAGCCAGCGGCGATTTCAGCTCATGTGTAATCGACATCAGAAAATTTTGCTGCTGTTCTCTTAATTTATCCTCGCGTTTTAATGATTGGTGTAAAAAATAACCGCCAATGCAGAGCAAAAATAAAAACACCGACCCCTCGCCCATAATCATGGTCATGCGGCTTGGCTGCAAGCGCACCACCAAAGTACCCCACGAAATGAGCTGGATTAATGCGTAAAGCAGTAACGCGTAAAATATGATTATTGACTTCTTCATCTTTCGATTTTTCCTTCGGGTTGATTACACAGATTTTTGGATTACACAATCTGGCTCCTATTTCAGCGTTCTTTGTGCAAACTTTGTGCGCATTGTGGTTAAAATCTCTTTACTTCTTAAAAACCAAATCTAGGGCCTCAAAAATAGCACGTTTCGCTTTCTCTAATTCGATCTTAGTATGTGCTGAAGATACGAAACCAACTTCATATCCCGATGGGCCTAAATAAATTCCTCTGTTTAATAATTCGCGGTGCATCACTTTGAATTTCTCCATGCTACCGGCATCAATATCATCGGCCGATTGGATTTTATCTTTATCGGTAAAAGCAAACCAGAAGATAGAGCCAATAGTAAACACTTTAAATTTATAATTGCGCGCAGTAGCAAAACGCTGAATGCTGGCTACAAATTCCTGAGCCTTGTTATTTAAATCTTTATAAAAGCCCGATTTGTTTAGTTCGGTTAAAGTAGCGATCCCCGCAGCCATGGCTACCGGATTACCAGACAATGTTCCGGCCTGATATACGCCCCCATCAGGAGAAATATGCGCCATAATTTCGGCGCGCGCGCCATACATTCCTACAGGTAAACCACCACCGATGATTTTTCCATAGGTTACAATATCAGGCGTAATGCCATAGTGTGCTGCCGCACCTTCAAAACCAACCCTGAAACCGGTAATTACTTCATCAAATATTAAAAGCGAATCGTTATCAGTACAAATTTTACGCAGGAACTGAATATAGGCTTCATCCTGCATAATTAAACCATTGTTTGCCGGAATACCTTCAATAATTACCGCAGCAATCTGATCTTTAAATTGTGTAAAAGCCTGCTCAATCGCTGCCATATCATTCAATGGAACAACAATTGTTTCTTCGGCAAAGGCTTTTGGAACACCTGCCGATGAAGTTTCGCCAAAGGTTACCAAACCTGAGCCGGCTTTAACCAATAACGAATCGCTATGACCATGGTAACAACCTTCGAATTTTAAAATTTTATCGCGACCGGTAAATCCTCTTGCCAGGCGTATAGCCGACATTACGGCTTCGGTACCCGAGCTGGTAAAACGGATTTTTTCTACAAAGCGGTTATTTTTGATAATCAGCTCTGCCAGTTCATTTTCTAAAGCCGTTGGTGCGCCAAAGCTCATTCCGTTTTGCATTACCTCGGTAACCTTTTCGCGGATTTTTGGATTGTTATGTCCTAAAATTAATGGCCCCCAGCTGCCACAGAAATCGATAAACTGATTACCATCGGCATCCCAGATATAACAACCATCACCTTTCTCGATGAAAAGTGGTGTACCATAAACGGATTTAAAAGCCCTTACAGGTGAGTTTACTCCACCCGGGAAATAGGTTTTTGATTTCTCGTACAGTTCGGCAGATTTTACCCTCGAAATATCAGGCTTGCTACCTGTATTTACCGGAATATCGGCTTCATTGCCTGAAAACATTTTTTTTAATGAATCTAACATCTTTTTAAGGTTGAAGGTTAGAAGGTAGAGGGCGTAAGGCTTAGGGCGTATAAGCCCCTCGACTCTTAAAAATCTCTATCTTCTACCACAAGTTATTAAGGTTAAAGATTAAAAGGCAGCAATTGAAAGATTTTTGGGCACATAAACCCTCAACCTTAAAACCTTCTGCCTTCCACCTTAAAGCCAATCGTTATTTAAAATATCTTTAATGTGGTAAGTGGTAATAATACTTGCGCCGGCCCTTGCAAAGGCGTGCATGGTTTCCATTACTACTTTTTGTTCATCTATCCATCCGCGCTCGGCAGCTGCTTTAACCATCGAGTATTCGCCCGAAACGTTATAAACCGCAATTGGCAACCTGGTATCTTGTTTTAAGCGTTGAATGATGTCGAGATAAGCCAATCCTGGTTTTACCATTAAAACATCGGCTCCCTCCTGCTCATCCAGCTGTGCTTCGCGTAAAGCTTCTAATGGGTTTCTGAAATCCATCTGGTAAGCTTTTCTATCACCTTTACTAGGTGCACAATCAGCAGCTTCTCTAAACGGACCATAATAAGCTGAAGCAAATTTGGTAGCATGGCTCATAATGGCCGCGTTTACAAAACCGTTTGCATCTAAAAGATTACGCATTGCAGCAATCCTGCCATCCATCATATCCGATGGAGCAAACATATCTGCACCAGCCTCGGCATGCGTTAAAGCCATTTTTGCAATAACTTCAACGGTTTTATCATTTTGAACGTAATCGTTCTCCATAATCCCGCAATGCCCGTGCGTGGTGTAAGAACAAACGCAAACATCGGTTACTACATATAAATCCTCACCAAACTGTTTTTTAAGCTCGCGCACAGCAGTTGGTACTAAAGAATGATCGTGATACGCCGATTTGGCATCAGCCGATTTTTCGTCGCCTACCCCGAACAGCATGATCTTGTTTAGACCTTTTTTCAATCCGGCTTCTACATCTTTAACCAGGTTATCAACCGAATAATGGTTAACTCCTGGCATGGCATCAATAGCATGGGTAACATTAGTACCTGGCACCACGAAATAAGGGTACACAAACATATCTTTTGATAACCGGGTTTCGGCCACCATCTCTCTCACCAATGGGTTTTTTCTTAATCTACGCGGACGATGTAACATTTTTTGTATTATTAGTATCAAGTATCATGATTTTAGTCTCATAACTTGAGTATCTCTTTATTTTTTCCTTACGGGGCGATTACACAGATTTTTGGATTTCACAGATGGTTTTCCTCAGAAAGGTATTCAGCTTTCCACCTTACACCCTAAACCTTTCAACCCTCCGCATTTCTACCTCATCTCTATTCCGAACACGGCTTCAGCTAATCCAATTTCATCGGGTGAGTACGGCAAAGCATATTTTACTCCCATTTCATCAAATTTCTTACCTGTAGAATTCCCGATCGCAATTACCTGCTGGCCTGGCTCCAATAAATTATCGGCGAAATAGGCATCAACGTTTGAGGGACTGGTAAAAATCAGTACATCAGCATAGCTTTGGTCAATGTCATCTTCAATTACGGTTTCGTAAATTGGCAGATCGATTATTTTGGCATCAGCTGGTAACGATTTCTGGATCGACTGTAAAGAATCCTGTGCTCTTGGAAACAATACCTGCTGTCCACCAACCAGTTGCGCGAAATCTTCAGCAACTTCGGTAATATCGCCGCTTGCACCAACAAAATCGGCAAAATGGTTAAATTTACGCAAGGCATCTTCCGAACCTCTGCCCACTACGCCAAATTTGGTTTTCTTTGGCAATACCGGCTTCAGGTTGAAAAAGTATTCTACACTATTGCGGCTGCTGAAGAAAATCCAATCTACATGGCGCAGAATAAACTGATCTAAAACAGTAACAATCGGGAACGTACGGATTAACGAACGACCTTCAATTTCAATATTATTATTTTCTAATGCCCTGCGAAAATAGCTGTGTTCGCCAATTTCGCGGGAGATGAAAACCTTTGCCGGTTTTTTTCTTTCTGTATTAAATTTAGCCACGATTTTTTCGGCTAAACCTTCTGTTGTATCGGCACGCAAGAACAAACGCTCAGGAAAATGATCGGCGGTTTCAGCTTTAGAAGTCCAGACTTCAAACTTTCCGTTTTCCTTTTGGCAATAACAGCCTAGTGGCATGTGGCAGCCGCCTTCGAAAAGGTTTAGCACTTTACGTTCTACATTTACGGTTTCTGCCGTTTCCGGATCGTGCAATTTTTGAAGCGCATCAAAAAGTTCTGTATCGTTTTCCCTGATCTGGATAGCCAGGGCACCCTGTGCAGGAGCAGGAATAAATTCGGTTGTTTCGAGTTCTTCAATGTGTAAATCACTCACATCAAGTCCTAAACGTTTAACACCGGCCTTAGCAATCAAAATGGCATCGTAATCTTCGTCGCGCAATTTACCAATCCGTGTAGGCACATTTCCACGCAAATCTTCTACCTCTAAATCAGGACGCAAACCCAATAACTGGGCTTTACGGCGATTAGATGAAGTACCTACCATAGCTCCTTTTTTAAGAGATAGTTTCTGCGAAATATCCACACAATCCTTTAAAATCAACAGGTACTCGCTGGCTTCTTCGCGAGGAGGCAAAGCAGCAATAGTTAATCCTTCAGGGTGTGTTGTAGGTAAATCTTTAAGGCAATGTACAGCCAGATCAATTGTTCCGCCTAACAGCTCTTCTTCCAGTTCTTTGGTAAAAAAACCTTTGCCTTCCAGTTTATCCAATCTTAAATTCAGGATTTTATCGCCCTGTGTTTTAATGATTTTTATCTCGGCTTCTATTCCAATGGCTGCCAATTCATTTTTAATATGATTAGCCTGCCATAAAGCCAGGTCGCTACCGCGTGTTCCGATGGTTAATTTCTTCACTATTAAGATTAAATGAGCTGCAAATTTAAATTAAATAGTGGTTTATACCATGAATTGTTTAAAAATGAGACAGTGAGGTTACAGAGGGGGTAATTAAGGGGATTTCTATGACATAAGGTGATTGTTTTCAAGAATAAGTTTTTGAACAAATGAGTGAGTTTTGAGTGACTGAATGTTTCAGGCATGATGCCGTATCATTCAAAACCTATCGCATTCTAATATCCAAATAACTCCAAGCTGGTACAGACCCGGCAATTGAACCGTAGGTGAAATATACAGCCGTTTAATTTCACCGCGTTAGAATAACAGCAACCGGTAAATAGCAATAAAGGGAAAATGAAATTAAGCTGTGGTTAAATTTAAGATTGATTAACCAGAATCTCTTTAGCCATAACCATAGGTACGCTGATGTATTTTTTCTCCATGTAATTCATTACACGTTCTAAAACCTCGCGCGATGCTTCATCCATCTGGCTAATTTCTTCGGCAAATACACCGTTTATAGCTGTATTTTTGATTTCTTTAATCTTTCTTGGCACCTCTTGCATAGCAATTTCGATGCGACGTTGTTTTAAAACAGAGAAAAATTCGGTGATGTTGTTGCTGATAATATCTTCGGCATGAACCAGTTCGTTATAACGTTCCTGGATATTTTTGCGAGCCACTTCTTTTAAAGACTCAACCTCGATGTAATGCACCAGATTATGGTGAATTACCGCCGGAGCTACATCGTTAGGGATAGCTAGATCTACAATTACTTTTTTGCTGGTATCGCCATTAAGCAATTTGGCATATAGTTTTTCGTCGATAATCGTTTCTGTAGAACCTGTACAGGTAATAATTACATCAAATCCCTCTTTAAAATCTTCGAGTGCAGTTAAAGGATATGCATTCCCGTTTAACTCTTCGGCAAGCGATTCGGCTTTAGCTAAAGTACGGTTGAAAACAGAGAAATTTGAGTATTTATGCTTGTTCAGGTATTTGGCAATATTCTGGTTGGTTTCGCCCGCGCCAATAATTAAAACACGTGAGTTACCACACATATTTAATTCTTTTAGCTTGCGGTAAGCTAATGACACAACTGAAACCGGATTTTTTGAAATATTGGTATGGGTATAAACCTCTTTGGCTGTTTTAACCACGCGTTCCATAATCATGCGCATGTAATCGCCGGTAAAACCTGCATCGCGACAGTTCTCGTAAGCTCTGCGGATTTGTGCCAGGATTTCCTTTTCGCCTACCACTAAGCTCTCTAACGAGCAAGATGTTCTTAATAAATGGTTAAAGGCTTCTTCGTTTTCGTAAACAGTTACATTATCCAGGAAACGCTCCATAAACTCAGCCGGAAGGCCCATGTCTAAAACAGTAAGAAACCTGGTTACGAATTCTTTGTCGGTTTTTTCTTTAGTTAGAAAAACAAACTCCACACGATTGCAAGTACCGATATAAAAAATTTCGCTTACAGGAAGCTCTGTTTGAATATTTTTCAACCTGCTATCCAGACTCTGATCACAAATAACTAATTTCCCTAAAGATTTCAGGTCGATGTGGTGATGCGTAAAAGCTATTACTTTTAAATATTCCAAGTGCTTCCGTTATTAACTATTATCGGGATACAAAAGTAACACGGTTGGTGGATGTCAGCGTCATTAATCTGTAATTTACATTAATTTAGAACGGTTTTAAATAGCTGCAAAACTTTGACAATCCATTTAAAGACCTTAAAATCAGTGACGAATTTAAGGCTTTCAACTATGTTCTAACTGGTTTCCAACCACTTTTAATCCAATATTTATATTACGAAATTATTGCCAAATGGTTGCCTGACACCGTATTTTAATGTTTAGTTTTGTTATTAAACTTGCTATGGTTAAGCTAAACTGCCGAAACAGTTATGAATAAGGGGCAATTGCGACAAACATTAAAAAACTGACAACAAAATCTACTTTAGTAGGTTTATATTTGATACCAACACCTTAAACGATGATTACACAAAGCAATTTTAGCCTTAGCGGTTCAGACGGAAAATTAATTATTGGCGATATCACTTTTGATGAAAAGAACCCAAATACGCCCATTATTCTTTTTGTACATGGCTTTAAAGGCTTTAAGGATTGGGGAGCGCATAATCTGGTGGCCCGATATTTCGCCAGCAATGGTTACCGGTATATTAAATTTAACTTATCGCACAGCGGCGTACCGGTCGATCACCCACAGGATGTAACCGACCTCGAAACTTTTGCCAGCAACACCGTATCAAAAGAGCTGTTTGACTTGAATGCGGTACTGGATTTTATAGAAAAAGCCTATGGTACCGAAACAAAGGTGAATTTAATTGGTCATAGCCGCGGTGGTGGTTTATCGATTATTGAAGCTGCAAACGACTTAAGAATAGACAAACTGATTACCTGGAGTGCCATTGCTGATTTTAATAGTTTATGGAAAAAAGAGCAGGAAGCTGAATGGAAGAAAAACGGAAAAATCTTTGTAACCAATGCAAGAACTAAAGAGCAAATGCCACTAAACGTAACGCTGTTACAGGATTTGCAGGAAAACGCAATTACTCTAAACATTGTGGAAGCGGCCAAACGGATTAATATTCCCTGGTTAATTGTGCAAGGTGATGATGATGTAAATGTTCCTTTCGAAATGGCACAGCAACTGGCAGATGCCAATCCGGCCAGCAGACTGGTTAAAATTGAAGGCGCCAACCATGTTTATGGCGCCTCGCAACCTTATACGGGCGAAAACTTACCGCCACTTTTGTTTAAGGTCTGTGAGAAGGTTTTGATGTTTTTGGAGGAAGCGTAAATTACTTATCTTGGGCCATAATATTTTATGGCACAGGATAGAATTAACCTTTCGGATTTTAATAAAGCCACATTAAAGCAGACCATAATTGGCGTAACTTTATTTTTATGTTTGGTTGCTTTTCTGGATAGTAATTTTTCGCCGGTAAAATCAAACGTCGAATTTATTAGCGATTTTTGGGCTGATCGTTTAAACAGCGGAAAAGGATATAATTTCATTGCTCAGACACCTAATAAGAACTATAAGATTCCAGCCGAGCTCTTCAATGTAACCAATCCTAAAGATTCATTATTAATTTTTAAATCAAAAATAACGGGATTTATCCAATACTATGGCTTAAAAAAACCGAATGAGACGATCATCTGCAAATCACCGATAATTAAGGATTATTTTCTTGGACTAATTACAACAATCCTAGGTCTTTTGATTGCTACTATATTTTATTTCAATAAAAGATTAGCACAAAACACAACCCTCCAGGGAATTTTAGTCTTTTTAATTATTATTTCATTAATTTTCTTACGAAATTACTTCTTCAGAAATTACTAATTAGTTTTAACGCAAATACTAATCATCCCCTCTCCTAACAAAATTGCGCATATCGCTACCACTTGGGCTTTGGAAAATTTCTAGATCAAAATAAGGCACTGCAGCAAGTAAATGATCGAAAATATCGGCTGCTACCTCTTCAAATTTCTTCAGTCCTTTTTCTTTCGAAAACACATAAATTTCGATTGGTAAACCGTTTTCGGTAGCCTGCAGCTGGCGTACCATAAAAGTTAAATCTGTATTAATATAGGGATTGCTTTGAAGGTATTTCTCTGCATAAACCCTAAAAGTACCAATATTGGTCATGTGACGACCATTTACCAGGTTATTAGGGTTTACAGTATGTTCAGCATTAAAGGTTGCAATATGTTGCTGGGTTTCCTTTAAATAATCTTTCAAGAAATCGATGCTTTGCAAACGCCCAATTAGTTCTTCATCGCAGAACTTAATACTCGAAATTTTAATGTTAATATGTCGCTTAATTCTTCTTCCTTCGCTTTCTTCCATGGCCCTCCAGTTCTTAAACGATTCGCTAACAATGGCATAACTCGGTACAATGGTTACCGTTTTGTCCCAGTTGCGTACCTTAATGGTGGTTAAATTAATTTCGGTTACCTCGCCATCAGCACCATATTTTTCAACGGTAATCCAATCGCCTACCCGGACCAGATCGATAGCGCTCATTTGTACTGAGGCCACAAAACCTAAAATCGGATCGCGGAAAACGAGAATAAAAACAGCCGTTACAGCACCAAAACCACCAAATATATATAGTGGCGACTCATTCAGCAGAATAGATAGAATGAGTACAAAGCCCACAATGTAAAAAACAATTTTAGCAACCTGCTTATAGCTTCGAATGGGTTTATCAGCATACTTTTTCGATGCTTCCATGATGGAAACCAAAGCATTGAGAAAAGCATTTACAGCAAACATAACCGCCAAAACCATATAGATTTTAGCAAAAATCAGCGCATAAAAAAGCCAGTTTTTAAAATAAACAAATACATAAGGAACGGCATTGTAAATGATATAAGCACCAAAAATTAAGGCAAAGGCCCTGAATACCCTAAACTCAAACAAGGCTTTCTGCCAATCGGGTTTAGTTTTAGCGCTTTTAACCACGCCTATAAAAATTTGCCTGGTTAAGAAAATGGTTACGAATAAAAAAAGGACAACCCCAATAATGCCAATGAAAAAATATGAGTACACCAACTCGTTGCCAGAAAGGCCTCTGCAGGTAAGCCAATTTCGAAGTTCGTTAAACAAGGATTGAAACTCGGGAATATTCATCACAGCAATTTAGTATTTATTGATTAGAAAAGTAAATATTAGCTCAGTATGCCATCGACTGACTGGTACACTCAATTATAAAATTACTTTCGTATCTGCCAGTTTAATTTTCCCCGAATTTAATTCAGCCTCATTTGCAAAGGTATAACTGGCTGATTTTAATAAATGACGATCATCAAAATATGAAATGGTTATTAACGGATCCCTGAAGATGTTACCTTCATTAAAAGTTATAGCGTAAATATTCACCCTTGTGAACTCGTCGGGCTCCTCCCGCTTCAGAAATTTTAGTCGCAAATGAAAACATGCTTCAGTTAATAAAACATATCCCATAAAGAAATTAAAACCAAATAAAGAAAGTACTCCTATTGCAATCAAGCGTTGAAATAATAGAAACTTAAACTCAATTTTTGTTAATCTATTATCAGGCTCTTTAATACTTTCTAAAAAGATAATTAAACTAAGGGCAATCTGGATATAAATCATTAAATCGTTTAAAAATAAACTGAGGAAACCTACGCCTGCAATTACAAAAGGTTTCCATACGTGATCATAGCTAAAATCAGGACGATCGGTGATAAGAATCTTATCATCGTAAATCTGCATAACTTTCTTCTTCAGATCAACTTCAGGAGGAAGATAAAACTTACTTTTAGCGTCTTCAAACATTTAATTCTTATTAAACCTTCTCCACCCAGTTCCCATCATCTTTGATGATATCGATCAGCTCATCCAAAGCGTAGGCTGTGGTTACGTTTTTCTTTACTACTTCTTTACCACGATAAAGGGTAATTTTATCCGGACCGGTACCTACATAGCCGTAATCGGCATCGGCCATTTCGCCGGGTCCGTTTACTATACAGCCCATGATGCCAATTTTAATACCTTTCAAATGATCGGTACGCGAACGGATGAGTTGCGTAGTTTCCTGCAAATCAAAAAGTGTACGACCGCAACTTGGGCAGGAAATATATTCAGTTTTACTAATACGGGTACGGGTAGCCTGTAAAATACCAAAACTGGTTGAATTGATTAGTGCCAGGCTCTGTTTTTCAGCATCAATCCAAACCCCGTCACCGAAACCATCGGTAAGTAAGGCACCCAAGTCGGTTGCTGCATAAAGCATTAAATTATCTGCATCCAAATTTTGGTAAGTGCGCTTGATAATAACCGGAATTTGAATGTTCTGCTCTTGCAGGGCTACAAAAAATGCTCTTTGTTCGGCCATACCGTGTACAGCTGAAGTATTAAGTATCAGTACTACATGGGTTAAGTGGCTAACTGTTAAACTGGTTAACTGGTTGGCATCAACCTCAACAAAATTTAAAAATTCATCTTTATGATCAGCTTTACTAAATTCTTCCAGCGTAAACAAAGGGTGACAATTGTTCTGATCTTTCAGCTTAAGCCAGGTTTGGTAATTGTAAATCTGCTTTAAGTTGCCAGGGAAAGAAAATGAGGGCAGGTTATCGCCCAAATAAGCTAAATCGCAAGCCTGATCGGCTAAATTGTATTTATCTAAACCTGCACTGTAATTGTAACCTACAGCGCTTAGGAAATAAGGATCTTTTAAATTTTCTTTCGAAACATCAATCATCACTACCGGATGGTGATGCCCGCCAATATGCTGTACTGGTGTGGTAATGCGGCGGTTGTATTCATAAGGGGAATAAGTTTTGATGGATGGTGTATTATGTATGATGGAAGATGTGCCAATAGACTCAAGACTTGCAACTTCGGCCTTCTGACTCCTCAAACTATACCTATCAGCCAAAGCTTTTGCTACTGGTGCCTCAAATTCCGGATCTTCTGTTAACGAAACGCGAATAGTATCGCCCAAACCGTCTTCTAACAAAGTTCCGATACCGACAGCTGATTTAATGCGGCCATCTTCTCCATCTCCTGCCTCTGTTACACCAAGGTGCAACGGATAATTCATGCCTTCTTTAGCCATAGTGTCGACCAGTAAACGATAAGCCTGAACCATTACCTGGGTATTACTCGCTTTCATCGAAATGACCAGGTTGTAGTAATTCTGGTCTTCGCACATGCGGATAAACTCCATTGCCGATTCAACCATCCCCCGTGGTGTATCGCCGTAATGGCTCATAATACGGTCGGAAAGAGAACCATGGTTGGTACCGATACGCATAGCAGTACCGTATTCTTTACAGATTTTAACCAGCGGGATAAACTTTTTATAAATCCGGCTCAGCTCGGCATTATATGCATCCTGCGTGTATTCTATATTTTCGAATTTCTTTTTATCGGCGTAATTTCCCGGATTAACACGCACTTTTTCCACAATTCTTGCGGCCATTTCGGCAGCATTTGGTGTAAAATGGATATCGGCAATCAGGGGCACATTATAACCTCTAAAACGCAGTTCTTTTTTAATATTAGCCAGATTTTCGGCCTCTTTTATGCTTGGCGCAGTTATACGAACGTACTCACAGCCTGACTCTACCATGCGGATAGTTTGTTCAACAGTCCCCAGTGTATCCATCGTATCGGTTGTGGTCATCGATTGGATACGGATCGGGTTATGCCCGCCCAAAGCGATATCGCCGATATTTACTTCACGGGTTAAATACCTCGAATAGGTTGTTAAACTGTTGCAATATCCTCCTGCCAAATCGTGTTTTGCCAATATTTTTTCCATCTCGGTGCAAAGATAAGTATTGTAGGTAGGTTTTAATGTTGGAAAGTTTAGATTTATGGCACTAAAGAAATCGCTTTTTCCAGAATTTCATCTCTACCTTCTTTAATTCCGTTTACTGTAAGTTTAACTTTAAAATCAGGAACTATGCCAATTCTTTGCGTTTCTTTTCCGTTCGGATAATATACGCCAATTTGTGTAAAACCAGTACTTATCCCTCCCGGAAACGTTACAGGCATACCTACAGTACCGTCGGCGCCAGCTGTTTGACTACCTACAATTATAGTATTTGGTCTGGCACTTAGCGCCATTGCCGATAATTCAGCAAGGCTTTGGGTTTCTTCGTTAACCAAAACGATTACTTTTCCCGGATAAGGGGCATCTTTATTTTCCCCGATTTTTACATTTGCCATATATTCATCAGACATGTAGGTGAATAATCCAGGCGTTTCAACGCTTCCCTGCGTATATTTAGCTACATCCATAGGCTTTTGGAAAAGGTACTTACCGATATCCCACGCAAAACTTGTAGGGTTCGGATAGGTACGCATATCAATAATAATGGCTTTAGCCTTCAAAGCCTGGGGTATTACCGATTTAAGCTTCGTTTTAATCCGTCCTACGTTAAAGTAAGCAATATTATTAATCATTTTAAAACCACTATCTGCTGGCATGGGTGCGCGATAATTCATTCTGTTGTATGGAAAACATTTTAAAGTGGTGTTTTCAATTTTACCATTGCGACTATAAGTAACCCGCATTAAGGTATCATTTGTTCTTAAAAACTGTGACGCTAGCTTTCTATACTGGGTTGGCAGATTAGAGGCAGTAAAATAGGGCAGTTTTTCTTTAATCAGCTGCGTAACCGAAACCTGATTGATACTTTGGATAACATCACCTTTTTTAAGGGTATTTATTCCAACAATTTCATCGTTACTGTACTTAACAACTGGTAAATTATCAATAAAAATAATTTCCATATTTGGTTTAAACTTGCCATAAAACTCGATAAAAGCACGATCGTAAGGGGAAATATCTGAATGTGAATCTTTGGTTTCGGCAATAAATGCTGCCGCTGTAAGTTTGTAGTCTAGTTCATCTTTGGCCAATAAAAATTTGGGGACATATTCCTCCAATACATTTATCCAGGGTTTATCAATAACATTTTTGTAAGGAGAAAAATACTCATAAATGCTCCAGAACCTGAATAATGCTAGTAAACGATAACCATCATCAGGATATTTAAAACTGGCATAAGCATCTTCGTTTTTAAAAATAGCAACAGGTGTCTCTGTATCATACATCTTCACATAATAGCTTTCCGTTGTTCTATCAGCTTTTTTAATCAAATTTAACTGGTTAAGCAGTTTTTTACTAAATCCTGATTTATTGAACCAATCGAAATTAGGGTTGTATTTTACATTTCCCACCACAGTTTTTGTTTCAATGGTTTTAAAGACACCTAAACTACTAATCCAATTTGAAAATACTTCGTTTCTATCGTTATTCGTTTTGGCATCAAGTACTTTGGGAATAAGCCGAAACAGCTCAAAGTCCCAATTGTAATCTCCTTTGGCTACAGAGGGATGATAGTATTTTAAGAAACCCCATAATTTACCCAATGTTATTAAGCTTGTCGTTTGCGCAGAGGTTAAATTGTTTAGTTTAATTTTCGACCCTTCTATAAACGTTTTATCGAGTTTGGCTTTTTTATCTTTATCTACTGGGTTTTCTAACTGGGCAGTTGCCTTTATGGTGGTAAAAAGCAATAAGAGCATTAATAGTTTTTTCATTCCATTGAGATTAATTTACATATCGAAGATATAAAATAGCTCATTGATCTCCCCACCTTTAACAATCGTTAACAAATGCTATATCAATCTGTCTTTTATCACCAAAGTATTGGCAGTAATATCGTGCCAGCACTGGTTTTTCTTATTCAAAAAGCTGTAGAGATAACCAAAAAACACAGGGATTACCGATAAGATTTTAGAAAAATTACGGACTATGGAAATACCAAAAGAAACACGGCTCCCATCCATACCGGCCACCTTAATATTCAGCAGCTTTTTACCTATTGTAGCCTGACTTTTAGTTGCTTCGGCAATGCTGCCATAAATTAGCTTAACCACAAATATAATTGGGAAAGGAACTAAAAAAGTCATAATGCGCTGGTCTTTACCTTCAATAAAGATATAGCTGGTTAAAATAATAATGGTATAGAATCCAAAAATAATGAAATGATCGATTACTGAGGCCAGTAAGCGCTGATCGAATGCGGCAAAATACTGTGGGGCAGTTTTTTGATAACTGAAACCCAAAAGCTCACGCAATTCGGGGATTGCATGAGCTTCTTTATAATCATCCATCCCTGGTTTACGGATAAACGTATTCGGTTTTATATCTAAATCTTTAAGATCGGTTAAACTATATGGCCCTTGTGGCTTACCATTAATTACAACTGTGTACTCTTTATTGGGGTTCATTGGTTTTCAGGTTTGTTTGGATGTTAGGACTGTAAGATTAATGGCTAGGAATTTCCTTCCATTTTCCATCCCACATCTTCCATCCCCTAATATCTGCTCACCTCAAAGTTACTCAATCCACCATCTAAATTGATGAAGATTTTTTTGGTAGAGGTTTTATAGTTAGGAGTTTCGTATACTCCATCGCTCAGTTTTAAAAATCCATCAAAATCTTTGGCCGATAAACCTGTTTTTGTTTTAATTCTACAACCAGAGTTAGTAGGAACCTTAATTTTCACATCGGCAACGCCTGATTTTACCACCACATCTGTAATAGGTAACAAATCGCCAAAAGTTATATCAAGGGCTGCAGCACCACCATCAAAACGGAAAGTACGCACTTTATAATCTTTAAAATCGAAATTAGCTTCGCCTGCACCTAGTTTCATTATCACATCCCAATTGGCAGCTTTGTTTAATTTAAAGTTTACATCGTTACTGCCGTCTCCAAAATTCCATTTACCTTTTTTGTCGTCCATTTTAAAGGTAAGCACCGTAGCACTATCGGTTAGTAATTTCTTAAGTGAAAAATTGCCATGTTTTTTGGTGATATCGGCATTGATCAGTTCAGCCGTTTCGCCATCCAGGTTAAAAGAAATTCCGCCACCCGAAATATTTAAAATCGTTTTTTTTGCGTTGTCGGCTTCAACAAAAGGCTCTGTAAGTTTTAATTGGTTAAAAGCAGTATCATTGTTGTTGTCATCATCCCTATCGTTATCATCCAAATTAATATCTACATCTTTTTTAAAATGATGTCCCCACCAGTTACTCCTGTCAGGAACCTGCTGGCCCCTGTAAAACAGAAAAGATAAAGCCACCACTAAAACTGCAATCGAAATAATGCTTCCGGTTTGAGAGTTATTTTTGTTGAATAAAATATTTACACCTGCAATGATGAGAAATATTGGCCAGAAGCTCCAGATATTACGCCAGTAAAAATCAATAATACCAAAGTTTTCGAGTAGAAGTACACCGCCAATAAAAAGCAGTAAAATACCCCAAATTAATCTATCTAATTTCATTTTATTTATGCTTGAGGGTTAGGTGATGTTGAATTATCGTCGTTGCTGGCAGGTGTTTCGGGAGCTGATTCTACAATAGTTTCAGAGAAATCTGTTTTTTTCTGTTGTTCTGCTTCCTGTTGGGTTTGAAAAGCTGCCCAATCGTTTTTTCTTTTTGATTTAGCAATTACAGCAATACCTAAACCAATAAACACCAATGGCCACATAAATTTGAACAGATTGCGAAAACTAAACCAATAAGGTATAAAATCAAGTTCGCGCATCAGAAAAAAACAACCAATTACCAATAAAAGCAATCCGCCAATGGTGCGGCCAGTATCGTTTGATTTGTTAAAACCACTAAAATTGGCCTGAGTTTCAAATGGTGTTTTTTGTGTATCGCCAACAGGCTGTGTCCAGTTGGTATTTCCCGAGCCAACAGGACCGGTAAAAGAATCGCCTGTGCCAAATGGTGCACCTGGATTTTGTTTATTAAAATAATCGTTAAATTTCGAGAACCTTGCAGCCGGATCTGGATTTACCGGAACAATAATCCACATAATTATATAGGCAATTAAGCCGCCTCCAGCCATAAATATGGCCGATAGTGCAAACAATAATCTGATTATGGTAACCTCCACCTGCATGTAATCTGCAAGTCCCGAAGCTACACCGGCAATCATCTTATCGTGTTCGTTTCTAAAAAGCTTCTTTTCCATAACGCTGTTCATTTTTGTGTTTAAAAATCGAGCGGGGTAATTAAAACCTCATCTACGTTTACCCCTTTACTTAAGTTTAAAATGGTAAATAATGTTTCTGCAATATCTTCGGGTTGTACAAATTTTTCATCCGGAATGGTTGTCCCTTCCCAGGAAGAAGTTTTTGTTGAACCAGGCAAAAACGCAGTAACTTTAACGTTGTGAGGGGCTAACTCTTGCCGCAATACATGATTAAGACTTAACATCGCTGCTTTTGTTACACTATAACTGCCACCATTTTTTACCGGGGCTTTACTGGCTACTGAACAGATGTTAAATATATGGCCACGGCCTGCCGCACGCATCTTTTTACCTAAAAATTTACTGGTGTAGTAGCCTGCATTTACGTTCAAATTTTGCTGCTTTTCAAAGGTTTCGTCATCCTCATCGAGCATACTACCGGGTAAAAAAGTACCCACATTGTTTACCAGCACATCAATAAAACCTGCTTCGGCATCAGCCTGGTTTAAAAACTGATATACACTTGCCTTAACCGAAAAGTCGACCGGGTAAACAGCTATCGTTCTCCCGGCAGTCAACAAATCATCACGCAGGATTTCGAGTTCCTTCACATTCCGGGCGCCGAGTACCAAATCGAAACCATTTTCCCATAATTTAATGGCAATTGCCCTACCAATTCCTTTAGTTGCACCGGTTATTAAAGCTTTCATGTTTTTGTGGTTTAATTTTTGTTAACAAAAAACCATATTTATATTCAAAAGCACGAATATTTTTGCAATTAGCAAAGAGCGACAACTTTTTTATCGTTTCTTTGTAGTACTATATAATGATCATTTAAATTAAGCAACACCTACGGAATGAATTTTACCAATTTCGGCAGATACATCCTGCTACTCAAGTCTGTATTCAGAAAGCCGGAAAAGCTGAAAATATACCTTAAAGAGATCGTCAAACAAATGGATTATGTTGGCGTGGGTTCACTGGGGCTTATTGCCATTATCTCTACTTTTATCGGTGCAGTTATGACTTTACAGATTGCTTTCCAGCTGGTTAGCGATTTCATACCTAAAACCATCATTGGTTCGGTAAACCGCGATTCGAGTATACTGGAGTTAAGTCCAACCATTAGTGCAATTGTTTTGGCTGGTAAAATTGGTTCGGCCATTTCATCCGAAATTGGCTCAATGCGTGTAACTGAACAGATAGATGCCCTTGAAATTATGGGTATCAATGCACCGGGTTATTTAATACTTCCTAAAATTATTTCGGGAATTACCATGGTGCCTATGCTGGTTATTATTTCGATGTTTTTAAGCATTACCGGTGGATATATTGGTGGTTCTATTTCAGGTGCGGTAACTCCTGCAGAGTACATTCAGGGTATTACTACTGATTTTAACCCATATACCATCACCGTAGCACTGGTTAAAGCATTTGTTTTTGGCTTTATTATTACTTCGGTACCTGCTTACGAAGGTTTTTACGTTCGTGGTGGTGCATTAGAGGTGTCGCAGGCCAGTACAAGAGCCGTTGTTATCAGCTGTATTTCTATTTTAGCTTGCGATTATATCGTGACCCAATTGTTATTGTAATGATCGAAATTAAAGATATTTATAAATCATTTTCCGGAAACGATGTACTACAAGGCATTTCCGGCAAGTTTGAAGAAGGCGTAACCAACCTGATTATCGGTGGTTCTGGTTCTGGTAAAACTACTTTGCTTAAATGTATGGTGGGCTTGCACCAACCAGATTCGGGCTCGGTACTGTACGATGGCCGTGATTTTACACCAATGACCTACGAACAACGTATTGAGGTACGTAAAGAAATAGGTATGTTGTTTCAGGGATCGGCTCTTTTTGATAGTATGACTGTGGAGGATAACATTATGTTCCCATTGAATATGTTTACCGATCAAAGCCGTAAAGAGAAATTAGAGCGTGTAAATTTTTGCCTCGAAAGGGTTAACCTTGCAGGTAAAAACAAATTGTTTCCGGCAGAATTATCTGGTGGAATGAAAAAACGTGTGGGTATTGCCCGTGCCATTTCCATGAACCCAAAATATCTGTTTTGCGATGAGCCCAACTCTGGTTTGGATCCGAAAACCTCGATTGTTATTGATGAACTGATTCAGGAATTAACAGAAGAATACAAAACAACCACTATTGTAGTAACGCATGATATGAACTCGGTAATGGGAATTGGCGATTATATTTTATTCCTGCATGAAGGGAAAAAATTCTGGGAAGGCAGCAACAAAGAAATTGCCCATACCGACATTAAAGAGCTGAATGACTTTGTGTTCGCCAGCCGCTTTATGAAAGCTGCAAAAGATAAGTTTTAAAAAATTTGTATATTTGGGTATGACCGCGGCAACAAAAAATACCATTCATAAATTGGAAACCCTACCAGATAGCATGGTATACGAGGTAGAAGATTTTATTGATTTTTTAAAAGCCAAGCATGCCAAAAGCTTTCCCAAATCGGGAAGCAATGAAGTAAAATTAGTTGAAGAACCAAAAAGCTTGTATGGTGCCGCAAAAGGTCTATTTATCATCCCTAAAGATTTTAACGAACCATTAGATTTCTCTTAAAACCAAATCGTCATTGCGAGGCACGAAGCAATCTAATCACAAATCAATCGCATTAAGATTGCTTCGTACCTCGCAATGACGGCATACTATAAATTAAATGATACAATTACTTGCCCCCACCCACTGGAAAGATTACGAACTGATTGATTGTGGGGATTTTGAAAAATTAGAACGTTTTGGCAATGTTATTTTAATCCGTCCTGAACCACAGGCCGTATGGAAAAAAACCTTATCAGAGCAAGAATGGCGTAAAACCGCTAACATTACTTTTAAAGGCCGTTCGGCTACTTCTGGAGAGTGGGTAAAAAAAAACCTTTCTATTCCTGATCGCTGGCATGTAGAATACAAAAACAACGAAGCGGCCATTAAACTTCGTTTAGGCTTAACTTCTTTTAAGCATGTTGGTGTATTTCCGGAGCAAGCTGTAAACTGGGATTTTATTTCTTCATCGATCAAAAAGTTTAAAACGCCGCAACCTAAAGTATTAAACCTTTTCGCCTATACAGGTGCAGCTTCGTTAATTGCCAATGCTGCCGGTGCAGAAACTACACACGTAGATTCGATTAAACAGGTTGTAACCTGGGCCAATGAAAACCAGGAGCTATCAGGTTTAAAAGATACCCGATGGATGGTAGAAGATGCCTTGAAGTTTGTGAAAAAAGAGCTCAAAAGAGGCAAAAAATATAACGGTATTATCCTCGATCCACCTGCATATGGCCATGGCCCTAACGGCGAAAAATGGAAACTGGAAGACCATATACAGGAAATGATGCAGGATGTAGTACAGCTTCTAGATGAAAAAGAACACTTCCTGATCCTGAATACCTACTCTTTGGGTTTCTCTTCGGTAATTGTCGAAAACCTGATCCGTACTTCTTTCCCTGCGGTTAAAAACCTCGAAACAGGCGAATTATATTTACAGGCTACATCGGGAATTAAATTGCCACTGGGTGTTTTTGGTAAATTCTGTAATGTGTAAATGTTAATTACTTTATTTTAAACTACCAGATTTCCACCCTACTTTCATTCCAAAACAGAATCGGAAAACTGTCTAAACTTTAATTACCTTAATAATCTATGAAATTTCCTCAATTAGCAGGCACACTAATACTTGGTTTCGCCGCAATCAGCTTGTTTGCCAACTGTAATTCAGATGGTAAAACCAGCAGCAGTATCGGCAAAATATTTTCTTCTGATTCGACGAAGAAAAAAACCGATTCTACAGAGAACGTAATAAAACCTGTTGATCCTAAATTATATGACTCTTTAGCCAAAAAACTTGCCAATGGCGATACCACAGGGAGGTGGCCGGTAAAAAAACAACCCTATCCTTTAGCTGGTGCTATTTTACCTTTTAAACGTATTGTGGTTTATTACGGGAACCTTCACTCCAAAAAAATGGGTGCTTTGGGCGAGTATGCTCCAAAAGAAATGTGGCAACGCCTAAATGCCGAAGTTAAACACTGGGAAAAGGCGGACCCATCTACTCCTGTACAGCCAGGCTTACATTACATTGCAGCCGTGGCAAGCGGTACGCCAGGTAAAGATGGTAAATACATCAACAGAATGGGTAATAAACAGATCGATTCTGTTTTAAAAATCGCCAAAATGCAACCAAATACCATCGTGTTCTTAGATTTACAGGTTGCATTGAGTAACATTAAAGCTGAATTACCACACATCGAAAAATACCTTGAGCTCCCTTACGTGCATTTAGGTATCGACCCTGAGTTTTCGATGAAAGATGGTTCATTACCGGGCAAAAAAATTGGAACTTATGATGCTGCAGACATTAACTATGTATCGGGCTACCTTGCTGATATTGTAAAAAAATACAACTTGCCTCCAAAAGTATTTACCGTTCACCGTTTTACAAAGAAAATGGTAACTAACTCGCAAAACATCAAGTTGCGCCCGGAAGTTCAGATTGTAATGCACATGGACGGATGGGGTGAGCCTGAATTAAAAAAAGGAACATACAGGCACTTTATCCAAAGCGAGCCAGTGCAGTTTACAGGTTTTAAACTATTTTACAAAAACGACTTAAAAAAAGCACCTAACAGGCTAATGACTCCTGAAGAGTTATTAAAACTTACACCAAAACCGATTTATATTCAATATCAATAAATAAATTAACACAAAAGGCCCGTAATTTTACGGGCTTTTTGCTTAAACAGGTTTTTATCCATTATTTGCAATTCATATTAACCCTATTTAGTATCACATAACTACACAGGGTTAAAACTTTTAGGAATATTCGGCGAGCGACTATAATTAATATCAAAAAATATCGTTTTTTTGATTCAATTAATTAGTCGACTAGATTTTACAACAGGTAGGATATGCAAACAGCAACATTTGGCGGAGGCTGCTTTTGGTGCACCGAAGCCGTATTTCAGGCCCTGAGCGGAGTAACCAAGGTTACATCTGGCTATATGGGGGGAGATCTAAAGCATCCAACATACATGGAAATCTGCAATGGCGATACCGGGCATGCAGAGGTGGTTCAGCTCATTTTTGATGAAAACATCATTTCTTTCAACGAGCTTTTATTTATTTTTTTTAAAACCCACAACCCAACTACACGAAACAGGCAAGGCAATGATGTAGGCTCGCAATATCGTTCGGTAATATTTTACGAAAATGATGATCAAAAAACAAAAATTGATCAAATCATATCAGCCTTAACGCAGCAAAATGTTTTCGAAAAACCGATTATTACCGAAGTTATACCAACAACTGAATTTTATGAGGCCGAAGATTATCACCAGAATTATTTTAATGATAACCAGGGAAAACCTTACTGCTCTTTTGTAATACAACCCAAGTTAAATAAGTTTGCAATAGATTTCAGGAACAAAATCAAACCTGAGCTCCTCGAATAATTAAACCTCAAAAGTAAGCAACCCGTGTTGGCTGGCGGTGTGTATATCCCTCCATACCCGATTAATCTCCGATCCCTTTTTTGCCGCCTCTAAACCACAATACGGAAACAAAACACTTGCAGTACGCCAACAGGTATGAACCAATTTACGACTGATTGAACTGACCTTATTTAGTTTAGCATTGGTAATTTGACCATTGTTCATTAACTCAGTCCACGATTCATCAAATGCGGCATAGAATTGCGTTCTTAGTGTCTGCACCTCATGTTTGCACCGGTCTAACTCGGCAGTAAAGAACTGCATTTGTGCTTCGCTAAATCTCCGCAGGCTGGAGCGTGAATGGAATGATTGTTCTGCCAGTTGAATAAAATGGTTAGTCATCCCCAAACTGTTTACCGTTAGCGTGGTTTCTGCAAGCTGCAAAAACGGGTAGTCAAAGCCTGAATCCGCTACCAGGATATCTTTATTGATTATAAAGGTCCTGTTCTCTGGCACTTCGAGGTTTTTTACCTCAAAAGCATGGCTACCGGTTGCCATGAGACCGAAATAAGACCATCCTGGTAAAATATATACTTCTGCTTTTTTTAGGATAAATGATTTGATTACAGACTCGCCGTTTTCATCCAAAATATCCTCCCCATTTTCGTTTTTAAGGGTACAGTTGGCTGTAAATATGGTAGCGTGTAATGCACCACTGGCATAGTTCCATTGACCGTTTATAAGATAGCCCTTTTCCGTTTTCACAGCTTTGCCTCCTACTGCCCCACTTCCTGCGAAACAAACTTCCCGGTCGGCAAAAATATCGGCTGCCAGCTCCGGATTTAAAAAACCAGCAAACCATCCTGCTCCGGCGCATAAGGTAACCGTCCAGCCTAAACTGCCATCGGCTTCGGCCAACTGTTCTTCTAAACGCAGAATTTCAGGGAGCTTTTTATTCGCGCCGCCATAAACTTCGGGCACAAAAAGTTTGAACCAGTTTTCCTGGTAAGCCAGCTCCAGTATTGCGGGATGCAGTTTGCCCATTTCTTCTGAAAGGGCAGCATATTCGGCAACTTTTTCCTGCCAGGTAAAGGTTAAGGTATCTTCCATAATGCTGACAGCTTAAGATTGCGCCAATTTAAGTCTGCTTTTATTAATGATCTTCTTCCAGTCTAAAAAGCCGAAAATAGCCACAGTAAATAAAAACGTAGTTAAACAAGCCATTAAAGGCAGCTTTTTATGGAATAATAAGGGAATAGCTACAATGTTTGAAATATTTAGAAAAATCCAGTTTTCTATTTTACGTTTAGCCAGCAACCACATGCCCGCCCAGGCCGTAGCCGAAACAAAGGCATCGAAAAGAGGCACATCCGAATCGGTAAAATGCCGCAATACCAGATACAATACTACAAAACCAATTACCGAGATCGATACCGCAATGCTTAATTCATTGTTGTTTGACCACGACACCTGATTTTCGGCATCTTGTTTCCTTTTCTTCCAGATGATCCAACCATATACACTCATTACCAGATAATAGATGCTAAGCAGGGTTTCTGCATATAGTTTTACATTTAAGAGCAGAAACATAGACAAAAGAATGGAAATAATACCCGTAGGATAAAGCCAAATGCTGTTCTTTTTGGCCAGTAAAACTTCGGTCACACCAAAACCTACAGCCAGCCACTCGATAAAGGAAGTATGTGCAATCTGCTCCTGAAAAAGCTTAAACCAATCCTGAAAATTCATTTACAATATTTTGCTAATGCTAAAAATAATTGAAAACTGTTTTCGGGGCGAAACAGTATGGTAAAAGTTAACCTCCTTCCTACGTCGGTATTATCCGCATCAGGTACATGGTTTTAAAATTCCAATAAATATTTTAACAATAATCAAACGTCTGTACATTTTGATATTGATGTTTGGAATTTCTAAACCAACGGGTGTAATCTCAGCAAACTGGTTGAAAAGAATTTCTGAACCAATAAGCACCCCTTTGAGCAGGACAAATATAGGTTTAAAAACAGAAGGTTTTGTTTTTTATTCGATTTTGTGACGTTGAGGCTATTTGTTTTGGTTAACGATAAGTAGATCATCATTCCCAACTTGATTGGGAATAACGATCTACTGGAGTGTATGCCTCCGGTAATTAAAGTTTAAATGTGGTTAAAACAAACCAATTTGCCCTTTGTCATCAATATCGATGTCATCAGGGTTGGTAATTTCGAAGTCTACCTTTTTAACAGGTTTATCTTCAGTTTTCTCTTCTGCTTTAGCGCTTTCCTTTTGGGGTGGAGCCGGCGCAGGTTTTTCTGTTTTAGGTGCAGGAGCTTCTGTGCGTTCGAACTTTGGTTTTACCTTTTCTATAACAGGCTCATCGGCAGTTTTTTCTGCTGCTTCTGCAATTTCGTTCGTTTCTTCAGCAGCTTCTTCCTCACCTTCCTCATTGTTATTATCCTCTTCGGCAGGTATTTCTGCTACTTCCTCTTCTTCAATCTCAGGTTCTTCTAAAACAACTTTTTGTACATCATGTGGCGATAAACGATTACCGTTTGCCTTTAATCCTTTAACGTCAATCAGTTCGGCCAATACAAGATCCAGGGTTTCCGGAACCTGCGTTTTACCTTTCAATACATCGACTATAATTTTGGCGACAGGATTGGCAGTTAGGTGTAATAATCTCGATTTCTGCTCTTCGCTGATAAAAATCGTTTTCTTACCATTGGCCTGTAACTCGAATGCAAAACGCTTGATGAAATAATTCTGTGCTTTACCTTCAAAGTGAACTGCAGCAAAAACTCTTTCGGCATCAAACTTCTGAATCAACAACAGATTATCGTCAAAGTGGTTCGTTAAATCGAACGAACTCAACTCGTAGTAACCATCTTTGTGCACCTGTAAAATACGGTCGTCACCATCAAACTCGCCCAGATATTTACCACGTCCATCAACATTCAGGCGTTTTAACAAATCATCGTACCAAATTTTAAGTCCGGATAAGGTAGAAACACCTTTACTTTTTAAAATGATCTTTTTAACCGGATATTTCGATACAATATTACCTTGCGAACCACGGCCTTTAATGGCTACTTCAGCAAAATCCAGATCGAACTGTAGTTTACGTAATTTTGAATGTGGCTTTAAGGCAACATTTATAATTTCGGCTTCACCGTTAGGGTTAGCGGTAAAGTACAACACCTTCGAACCTTTTGATCCTTTGGTTAAATCGTATTCTTTATCG
Organism: Pedobacter sp. KBW01; assembly: GCF_003852395.1. Classification (NCBI taxonomy): domain Bacteria; kingdom Pseudomonadati; phylum Bacteroidota; class Sphingobacteriia; order Sphingobacteriales; family Sphingobacteriaceae; genus Pedobacter; species Pedobacter sp. KBW01. The sequence continues at coordinate 154,896 of NZ_QAJQ01000001.1, read as the reverse complement.
CGGGTTACCCCCACAACCGAAAAACGCTTAATGTACGATGTTCCACTGGCACCGTCTTTATAAACCATGTTATAAACGGTACGTTCATCGTTTTTCTTGAATACCTGTACGTGTATAATCCCCTTACCTACAAAGGTTTTATCGGCCACTTTAGTAATGGTGCATTTACCATCCTCGCGGAAAACGATAATTTCATCAATATCTGAGCAGTCTGCTACGAACTCATCTTTACGTAAACCAGAGCCAACAAAGCCATCAACACGGTTTACATATAATTTTACATTGGCTAATGCAACTTTCGAAGCCTCAACCCGATCGAACAAACGGATTTCAGTTTTGCGTTCTCTTCCTTTTCCGTACTTGTCTTTTAATTTTTGATACCAGGCAATGGCATAATCGGTAAGGTGTTTTAAATGGTTTTTAACCACTTTAATCTCATCTTCCAGATTTTTCATTTGCTCATCAGCCTTTTTCACATCAAAACGGGTGATGCTACTCATCGGCTTATCGATTAGTTTCTTAAAATCTTCGGGCAGGATTTCGCGGTAAAGCGAAGGTTTAAAAGGATCGAATAAAATATGTAAAACCTCTACTACCTTTTCAAAATTAGTTGAATTTTCGTATTCAGGATTTTTATACATCCCTTCCTGAATAAATATTTTTAACAGGGAACTGAAGAAAATTTTCTCCTGCAGCTCGTGTAAACGTATTTCAAGCTCCTTTTTAAGCAGGCTTTTTGTATGTTTTGTATTTTCGATCAGGATATCGTTCACACTTAAAAAGTGTGGCTTATCTCCCTGAATAATACAGGTATTGGGCGAAATAGAAACCTCGCAGGCTGTAAAAGCGTACAAGGCATCAATCGTTACATCCGGAGAAATACCAGGTGCCAGATGCACCACAATTTCTACATTGGCCGCAGTATTGTCTTCAATTTTTTTGATTTTGATCTTACCCTTATCGTTGGCCGATAAAATACTATCAATAACTGAACCTGTGGTAGTACTGAAAGGCACCTCACTAATCACTAAGGTCTTTTTATCCTTTTCGGTAATTTTTGCTCTTACGCGTATTTTACCACCCCGCTGACCTTCGTTATAGTTCGAAAAATCGGCCATACCGCCCGTAAAAAAATCGGGCATGATATTGGGGCGAACACCTTTCAATGCTTCTATTGATGCATCTAACAGCTCAATAAAATTGTGCGGCATTACTTTGGTAGCTAAACCTACGGCAATACCTTCGGCACCTTGAGCAAGTAATAAAGGAAATTTAACCGGCAAGGTAATGGGCTCGTTGTTACGGCCATCATAACTTAACTGCCATTCGGTAGTATCGGGATTGAACACCACATCGTTGGCAAATTTAGATAAACGTGCCTCAATATAACGTGGTGCCGCAGCACTATCACCTGTAACCGGATCTCCCCAGTTACCCTGCATATCAATCAACAAATCTTTTTGCCCAATTTGCACCATAGCATCGCCGATAGAGGCATCGCCATGCGGGTGGTATTTCATGGTGTTACCAATTACGTTGGCAGCCTTGTTAAAGCGGCCATCATCCATCTCCTTTAAGGAGTGCATGATGCGACGTTGAACGGGTTTTAATCCATCGTTAATGTGTGGAACCGCCCTGTCGAGAATTACATAAGACGCATAATCTAGAAACCAATTTTCGTATAAACCGTTAATTGGCGTTATGGTATGTTTGTGTTCTTCGTTGATGTTTGGGTCTAGTTCTTCACTCATTTATATACAAAAATTGGCAGCTGTAAATATAATAAAAAGGATAATACGGTTAAATATTGGTTATTCACATTTAGGGCTATGGCTATTCCGTCAGCTGGCGTCACACCCGTCGAATTTATACTTATCGGTCCTATTAGCCATATAAAATTTATAAGGCCATTTGCACTTACATTTCCTAAAATGCCTTATATGGTTAACAATATGAACCACATAAAAAGATCCTTCACTGCGTTCAGGATGACAGCGTAGTCGGTTATTCCGTACCCAGCAATACCCCTGAAACATTCCAGGCGCTTGAGCTCGATCCCTCAGGCTTACCCATAGGGATAGTAATTTTAATGGTGTGCTGACCGGCTTTTAAATCGCCAAGGCTAATCCAGTTGGGATTGGTAACTGTACCCGGGCACCAGTTAGACCGGCTTAAATCTGATGATGAAAGCCCTGTTTCGAAATTACCTGAAGCGGGGTTAGATAAGCGGTAAGAACCACAATCCTGTCGCCATGGGGTAAAAGCAAATGTTTCTTTATTATCCAACCATATTGTGTTTTTGCGGGGCACAAACTCATCGCCATTTCCCCAGCCACCATGGCCTGTGGTAATGTAACGCAATTTGGCATCTTTTACATCTTTATCAAGCGTGAAAGAAACTTCAAGCCCTTTTTCGCTGCTAAACATGGTGGCGTATTCTTGTCCGGCCATTTCCATTACATTGGTAGAATTGAATAGTGGCATAATTACTTCTTTTTTGCCTTCTCCACGACCGCCATTATGCAGCGTAATGTTCATCGAAACTTTGTGTCCGCCTTTATCGTAATTGCCGATAAAAACAGCAACCCAGGCTTCTTTTCCATTTACCAAAGGAAATAGCTCTGAAATATCCTGTCTGTAATACACCTTTTCGGCCCAGTTTTTATCTTTTAGTTTTAAAGTATTGTACTTGCCCACACCAAAAGGCGTAAAAAAGCGCATCAATTCAATTACCGGATTATAATTGGCCGTAGCCACTACGCCCTGGTATTTTTTCCCGTTTCCGTTATCATAAACCGGCAGTTCTTTTACCGAATTTTTCAGGGCATCCATCAAACTAATTGTTTTATCGGTTGGAATTACAAACACTGAACCCGTTCTGTCGTAGGCATCGCCATTTGATTGTTCTGTTAAATCAACAAAAACATTTGGGCTACCAGTATAAGCCGGAAATTTAACCTTTCGTGCAATAACGGTTCCACCGGCAAAACGGAAAACCGAATCGGTTGATAGAGGCTTATCGATAAAGTTGATGGTTTCGTTGTTAAACACATTTAAAGTGGTAAACCTGCTTTTCCACAAAAGGTCTTTATAAGTTAAACCATCACTTAGATTGGTACTTATTTTGGCTAAATCAATCTGTTTTACATTTTTAACAGTTTCGATTTTAGTTGCGGTAACATAACTGCTGCCATTGCGTACCTGCTCTAACACCAAACCCAGGTTTTGGCCTAAAACGGTAGGTGCGGCTTTAATGCTGGCATCGGTTGTGTACCATAAATCGATGCGGTTAGAGTTTACCACTGTGGTGGCTTTTTTACAGGTATACCCCAGTATCACTTTGGTATCGTTACTGTATTCAAAAACCTGTTTACCAATTGTTGCACTATCAACAGTTACAATTTGGCTGGCGGTGCTTAAATCGGCTATCTGAAACAAAATTTGCGCGGGTTTGGTTACCAGACTTTGCTCGTAAGGATACTTCGCCTTATTATCTAGAATATTGGCATTGCTGATTAAATTCTGTTTGGCATCTGCAATTACCACCGTAGCGTTACGGTCTTCCTTTGGTTTGCCATCGCCTGATCGGAAGTAAGTAATTTTATAAGTTGCGTTACTTTTTAGAACGCCCTGGGCCTGCAGGTTAAAAGATATAAAGGCCGAAAAAACGAGAATGTATAAATGTTTCATTGTGGTTAAAAAACCAAATATAATAGTTTGTACGATAAACGTTTGATTTTAACGAAATCCTATTTCCCCCCATCGACGGGGGCAGGGGAATGAAGCTGTAAACAATCAAATTAGAAAATCTAAAATTTCTATTCTATTATCATCCCCCTACCCCTTCAAAAGGGGGACTGAGTTTACCGCCTGACAATTAGAAACCGAATTTCTAAAAAATGTGCATCTAAACTTTCTCTTACCGCTCCAACCTATCTTCCGCAAAAGCAAAAGGCAATAAACTCTTTACGCTGGGCACTTTTAGTATCTCGCCGTTTAAGCAATAAAAAATCACATCAATCGGGCTTTGCTGTTTGCGTTCAAATTCGATCATTACCTGTAAGCAGCCTCCGCAAGAGGTAACCGGCTTTAAAATTTCGAAATGATCGGTTTGTGCGGTAATGGCCATGCTTTCGATAACCGCATCAGGGTATTTGGCACCAATTGCAAAAAGTGCTACACGTTCGGCGCATAGTCCTGATGGATAAGCCAGGTTTTCCTGGTTGCTGCCTAAAACTATTTCGCCCGAAGCCAAACGAATAGCCGTACCCACCCTAAATTTCGAATAAGGTGAATATGAGGTTGCCAAAGCCTGTTCGGCGTTTTGACATAATGTGCGGTCTTTTTCTATTAATTCATCAATACCCGCGTATTGTTCAAAAGATATATTTAGATTTATTGAATTCATTTTAAACTGTTTATTGCACCGCCTATGTTAAATTTTTATAGCGGGCGAACAATTTAGGTTATTTTTTGTATTAATTAGTAAAATGCCAGCTAAAATTAATTTAAACGGCATGCTTTTTGGCTTTTAACAAACACCAAACACACTCTGTTTTGAATAAATACGTACGCAAAAGTCTTAAAATTTTACTGTGGTTAATTGCCTCCATTATTATATTGGTGATTGGTTTAGCGCTGTCGCTAAATATTCCGGCCGTTCAAAATTTTGTTAAAGATAAGGCCATCAATTACCTGAAAACCAAAACCAAAACCGAAGTTAGCCTTGAAAGCATTAAAATAGCCCTGCCCAAAGATGTTGTACTCAACAAATTCTATATCGAAGACCGTAAAGGTGATACCCTGCTTTATGCAGAAAAACTGGCTGTAGATATCAGCTTATTTAAGTTGTTAAAAAACACTGTTGAGGTAAACAATATTGAGTTAAAAAATGTACGCGCAAATGTGAAGCGCATTAGCCCTGATACTACATTCAATTTTTCTTTTCTGGTTGATGCTTTTGCAAGTGATCAGAAAAAACCCGAAGAGAAAGTTAAAAAAGATACCACCTCTACCCTAAAATTTTCGGTCGATAAAGTTTCGTTTGAAGATATAGGCCTTAGCTACCGCGATGATGTGGCAGGCAACGATGTAAAGCTTTACCTGGGTGCCTTTAAAACCAAAATCAAAAATTTCGATCTGGCCAACCAGCACTATGTGATTAAGGAGCTGAGCTTAAATAATACGTCTTTACGGTACCTGCAGCAAAAACCTTTAGTTAAACTGGTGCAGCACATCACCAACAGTATGGATAGCAGTGAGAAGGAGCAGGGAAAACTGCCTTTAATAGAAGTGCAGAATTTTGTTTTCAGCAAGGTAAAAGTACATTACGACGATCAGATTTCGACTACCAAAGCTGTTGCCGATGTAAACGACCTTGGTTTGGTTAACTTAAAAGTAGATTTAACCAATAGCAAATACGCAGTTGATGATGCACATTTAAACAAATCGAACATCCTGTTTGCCTTTAAACCTGCGCCCAGTAACGATTTAAAAAAAGTAAAAGATACTGTATTACCCGAAAAATCGACCTTGGGGCTGCTGATCAAAAATATTAGCCTGGCCGATAATCAGGTGCAGTTCGATAACCTCGGCGCCAAACCTGCTGCAAAAGGAATGGATTTTAATCACCTCAAAATTGCCGGATTAAATTTAGGTGCGAGCGACGTATCTTACAGTGCAGCAGGGATAAAAGCCAATGTTAAAAATGGCTCGTTAAAAGAAAAAAGCGGTTTTGTATTAAATGAGTTGAAAGGCGATGCCGTGTACAATGACAAGCAGATTAAGCTGAGCAATTTTGTACTCAAAACCCCAAATACCACTATCGAAAATGCCACTGAGCTTAATTTTACTTCGATGGAGGATTTAACCAAACACCCCGAACGTGTAAAACTTAACCTGGCCTTTAAAAACACCACGATTGGTTTAAAGGATGCGGGCTATTTTAGCGATGCCATTCCGGCGAATTACCGTAACGAAAAAATAAAGCTCAATGCCGATGTTAACGGTTACTTAAATAACCTGAATATTCCACGCTTACAGGTTAGCGGATTAAAAAATACCCAGATCGATATCAGTGGAAAAGCAAAAGGCCTGCCCGATATCAAAAAAACCTTTCTGGATTTAAACATCAAAAAGCTCCATGTTACCAAAAGCGATATTTTGGTTGCCGTAACTAAAAAATCGCTCCCGCCTACCATCGAACTGCCCAATGTAATTGATGCAAAGGGTAATTTTAAAGGATCGATGACTGATTTTAACACCAACCTAAACATCCTAACCGATATGGGTGGTGCCAATGTAATAGCAGGAATGAAGGGGCCAAAAGGTAGGGAAAGTTACCAGGCCGATATTAGCCTGAACAATTTTAATGTTGGCCGTTTGTTAAAAATGCAGCCCAAATTGGGTCGCGTTTCAGCAAAAGCCAGGGTGGCAGGTACCGGTTTAGATCCCAAAAAAATCAATGCTAAATTTAATGCAAAGGTGTTAAGCGCTTACTACAATAAATATACTTACCGCAATTTAAATGTAGTCGGTACGTATGCCAACCAAAACGTTGTGGTAAAAAGCAGTATGCCCGATAGCAATGCCAACTTTGCCCTCGATGCTAAAGTGAACCTGGCCGGAAAATACCCAAGCATAAAAGCTGATTTGAATTTAAAACAGGTTAATCTACAGGCTTTAAATTTTAGTCCAACCGTATTAAGTGCAGCAGGTGTAGTTAAAGTAGACCTGGCTACCGCCGATGCCGATTATTTAAACGGGTCGGTTGATGTTACAGGCCTGCAGGTGGTAAAAGATAAACAGCGGATTAATGTAGATACCATTTCGGTACGCGCCAAAACAACGGCTACTGAAAATGAACTTACGCTGAATTCGGAAATTCTATCGGCCAAAATTGATGGTAAATATCAACTAACCAATATCAGTAGTGCCATTATAAACGAAATCAATAAATATTATGCTTTCGGTACCGTTACCAAAGTTCCCGATCAGCGTTTAAGGTTCTTTGTGCGTGTGTACGATTCAAAACTGTTAAAGAGTTTTGTACCCGAATTAACGGTGTTTAAACAATCTCAGTTTTACGGCTTAATTGATACCCAAAAAGACAGTCTTCAGATTAAAGGAAATTTCCCACAGGTTGTTTATGGCGATTTCAAAGTAGACACCACGGTTTTAAACATCAACAACGACAACAATAAACTCGATTACAGTTTAACTGTTAAAAGTTTACAAAGTCCATCCATTGCCCTTTTTAATACGGAGGTTACCGGCGATGCAGCCAACAATAATTTAGGCATAAACGTTTTCTTACGCGACAGGCAACGTAAAAACAAATATGTAATCGGTGGTAATTTCCAATCCATTAACAAAGATTTTAAATTTACCCTCGATCCGCAAAAACTGTTGCTCGATTACCAGAAATGGGTGGTTTCGCAAGATAATTACATCCAGTTCGGGGCTTCGGGTATTTTGGTCAACCAGTTTCAGATCAGTAATAGCGGCCAATCGCTGGCCATAAACAGCAACCCAACCGAGCCCAATGCACCTTTAGCAGTTGAGTTTAAAGATTTTCAATTGGAAACCCTTACCAAATTTGCCGAAACCGACACCACTTTGGTAGGCGGTCGTTTAAATGGAACAGCCAATGTGAAAGACCTGGCTACTACCCCGAAATTTGAGGCCAATCTCACCATCGATCAGTTGCGTTACCAGAAAGACCAGTTGGGTACCTTGCGCTTAGCCGTAAACAACAATACCGAAAATGCTTTTGAGGTAAACCTCGCATTAACCGGCGTGCACGAATTAAGGGCAAACGGTTTTTATTATACTGCACCACAAAGTGCATTAGATTTGACCGTAAATATCGATAAGATTGAAATGAAAAACATTGAGAGCTTATCGGCCGGACAGCTTAAACGTGGCACAGGCACCTTAACAGGAGCACTAACCGTTAAAGGGGCATTAACGGAACCAAAAATACTGGGCGATTTAACCTTCAATAATGCCGGATTTAACGTGGCCTATGTAAACTCTTATTTCCGGATGCCAAACGAAAAGATTTCGTTTACCGAAGAAGGGATCAGCTTTAACAACTTTACATTGATCGATTCTTTAAACCAGAAAGCCACCATTAACGGAAAAGTTTACACCAGCGATTTTAAGAATTACCGCTTCGGTTTGGATATTAAAACCAATAATTTCAGGGCACTGAATTCGACCGCAGCCGATAACGACATGATTTACGGAACGGTTTTCTTAACCAGCGATATCAAAGTGCGTGGCGATTTGAACCAGCCCGATGTAAACATGAACATTAAGGTAAACAAGGGCACCAAGTTTTTCTTTGCCTTGCCTGCCAACGATCCATCCATTATCGACCAGGAAGGTATTGTTCAGTTTATTGATGAAGACGCCCCGCCATTTAATGGCAAAAAGGCACTGAATGTAGATAGCATCAGCAAAGCGCCTATTAAAGGCTTAAACTTAGTTGCCGCAGTAAATATCGACCCTGAGGCTGAACTCAATGTGGTAGTAGATCCGGCCAGTGGCGATAACCTGAATGTAAAAGGCGATGCCGATTTAAATGTAACGATGGATCCCAGCGGTAAAATCAGCATGACAGGCCGTTACGAAATTGTAGATGGTTCGTACAACCTTACCCTTGCCGTGGTTAAGAAAGAATTTAAACTCGTAAAAGGTAGTACCATTATCTGGACTGGCGAACCAACATCGGCTAATGCCAATATAACAGCTTTGTATGAGGTGAATGCAGCTCCTATCGATTTGCTCAATCAGCCAGACCTTTACGAAGCCAGAACCAAATTACCTTTTCAGGTTTATTTAATGATGAAAGGCGAATTATTAAAGCCAACCATTTCATTTAAACTCGATTTACCCGAAAATGAGCGTGGCGCACTGAGCGGCCAGGTGTATACCAAGCTGATTAACGTAAACCGCGATGAAAGCGAACTGAACAAGCAGGTTTTTGCCTTGCTGGCTTTAAACCGGTTTATTGCTAATAATCCGTTCCAGAGTTTGGCTGGTGGTGGCGGTGGGGTTTCTACCCTTGCCCGCTCGAGTGTAAGTAAATTGCTAACTGAGCAGCTAAACAATTTAACTTCAGATTTGATACAAGGTGTAGACCTCAACTTCGGGGTAAATTCATCAGAAGATTACTCTACAGGTTCAATGCAGCAAAAAACCGATTTAGAAGTTGGTTTATCTAAAAAACTACTGAATGATCGCTTAACGGTTACTGTAGGTAGTTCGTTTGCGCTGGAAGGTCCGCAGGCACCAGGAGAAAAATCGACCAATATTGCCGGAAACGTAAATGTAGAATATGCACTTTCGGCGGATGGCCGCTACCGGTTAAGGGCTTACCGCCGCAACCAGAACGATGTGATTGTGCAAGGTCAGATTATCGAAACCGGCTTAGGGTTTACTTTGGTGGTAGACTACAATAAATTTAGAGAGATATTTCAGAAGAAACGCATTAGAAGAATAAGAAACATTGAACAGAAAGCACAAGATGAAAAAACTAACTAGACCGCTTTTATTTTTACTGGCCTGTTTAGTTTGGGCTTGCAGCAGTACCAAATCTTTAAAACCAGGACAGATTTTGTACACCGGTGCTGAAGTGAAAATCAATCCGGATTCTTCTGGGAAGATTGATAACGAAAAGCAGATTAAAAACGATCTCGAGGCTAAAACAAGGCCTCGTCCTAACAGTTCAATCCTGGGGATCAAATTCAAACTTGGCCTTTACAACCTTGCCGGCGAACCTAAAAAGCCAAAGGGTTTCAGGAACTGGCTACGCAAAAAAGGAGAAGCTCCGGTGCTGTTGAACGATGTAAAACTGAAATACAATAACGATGTACTTACCAGTTATCTCATTAGTGAAGGCTACCTGCAGGCCAATGTTACCGGCGATACCATAGTGAAAGAAAAAAAAGGTAAAGCCATTTATACCGCAGTTACTGGCCAGCGCTATAAAATCAATAAAGTAACTTTCCCGCCCGATACAGGTATTTTAACCAAAAACATCAATGTTAACAAGGATAAAACCTTGTTAAAAGTGGGTGATTTTTATGATATTGACACCTATAAAAACGAACGGATCAGGATTGATAATGACCTGAAAGAAATTGGTTATTTCTATTTCAGTCCCGATTACCTGATTATACAGGTTGATAGTACCATCGGCAAAAACCTGGTTAACATTAAGGTAAAAGTTAAAGATATTGCGCCTGATGCGGCGATAAAGCCTTACACCGTTAAAAACATCAATATTTACCCTAACTATTCGTTGCGGAGAGATAGTGCTTTAAGGAAGCTAAATCCGTTGGTATATAACGATTTTAACATTTACGATAACCGCAATACGTTTAAACCTAAACTTTTCGACCGTCTGGTATTTTTTCAAAAAGGAGAAGCCTATAACCGTAAAGATCATAACCAATCGTTAAACAGGATGGTAAATGTAGGTGCATTTCAAGATGTTAGGGTGGAGTTTTTGCCTGTAGATAGTTTTAGGAACAATCAACTTGACCTGAATATCTATTTAACCCCTTTAAAGAAAAATTCGCTTACTTTCTCGGTTACCGGAACCAGTAAATCAAATAATTTTGTTGGTTCTGAAGTTAAGGTTACCCAAACCACACGGAACCTGTTCAGAAATGCAGAACAGCTTGATTTAAGCGTTAGTGGCGGCTTTGAAACTCAAACTAAAGGAACCTCACTGAGCAAAAATTCGTTGTCGTTTACGGCCGAAGGAAAACTAACTTTCCCCAGGTTAATTGTTCCATTCTATAAACCGAACAGCACCAATGCCTTTATTCCTAAAACCATCACCTCGCTGTCTTACCAGATGCTAAATAGGGGTTCGGAATATACTTTACATGCTATAAAAGGCGAATACGGGTATAATTTTAAGGAAAATCAGTACAAAGAGCATAATTTTAATCCGATATCGATTAGTTATGTAGCTACAAGTTTCCCTGATACCAATACCAGAGATAGCCTTTTTAAAAATAATCCGCTTTTAAGATCTACACTTGAAAACCAATTCATCGTCGGTAGCAATTACAATTTTACCTATACCAACCAGATGGAAGATAGCCGTCGGAATAATGTATACTTCTACGGCGCTTTAGAAACCGGAGGAAACGTTTGGGGTTTATTTACTTCTAAAAATAATGAAGGCAAGCGAACCATTTTTAATGTTCCCTTAACCCAGTTTATGCGCGTAGAAGCCGATTTAAGAGATTATTATAAAATTACCAAAAACCTGATCTGGGCTAATCGGTTAAACTTAGGCTATGGTTATGCTTATGGCAACAGTAGCTCATTACCCTTTGTTAAACAGTTTTTTGCAGGCGGCAGTAATGATGTAAGGGCCTTCCCTGCCCGTACATTGGGCCCAGGCACCTATAAAGTTCGCGATGATGCCATTTTCGCTGATCAGGGTGGTGATATTAAATTAATGCTGAATTCAGAACTGCGTTTTAAAATTGTGAGTATATTCTATGGCGCGTTATTTGTTGATGCTGGTAATATCTGGCTCAGGAAAGAAGATCTCGGAGAACCTGGCAAACCAGAAACTGCCAGGCTTGGCTCTGGCTTCAGGCTAAAGAATACATTTAATGAACTTGCTGTAGGCACAGGTGCCGGCTTAAGGGTAGATGTTAGTATTTTTGTAGTGCGCCTGGATGTAGCTTTCCCTGTGCGTAAACCATATTTGCCTGAGGGACAACGTTGGGTATTCAACGATATCAATTTTGGAAGTAAAGACTGGCGCAGGCAAAATTTAATTTTTAATATTGGGATAGGATATCCATTTTAGTTTTTTGATGAAAAGAGTAAGAGTAATACATAAAATCAAATATTTTTTTGTTGCCATTTATCACCTTTTTATAGCCGCCGGAAAAGGCTTTATGGAAGATAGGGTAATGAAATTAAGTGCCTCCCTGGCTTACTATACTATCTTTTCGCTTACACCACTCATTATTATTGTACTCTCGGCAGCCACGCTGTTTTTTGGCGATAAAATGAAAACCCGCGATAAGTTTTTTATCGAGGTTACTGAGCTGGTTGGAAAACCAGCAGCTACCCAGATACAGGGTTTTGTTGAGCATGCAAACAAAACGGGCCAGTCTACCTTGGGTTTAATTATTGGTATCGGTACATTAATTGTTGGTGCAACGGCCATTTTTATCGAAATACAAGACAGCATCAATCTGATCTGGAAAGTAAAGGCTATGCCTAAAAAAGGCTGGATAAAAATGCTCACCAACCGATTGCTTTCTTTCTCACTCATTGTGTCGATGGGCTTCTTGCTCCTGGTATCTTTAGTAATTAACAGTGTTGTTGTTGGTTTGGGCGATAAACTGGTTTCCCTAATTTCGGAAAGTAAGGTTGATGATGTGATACCTGTGGCAAACGATACCATGGCCTTAATTATCTACATCTTAAATAATGCACTTACGCTTACCGCTGTTACGGCCGTATTTACCATTATTTTTAAGGTACTGCCCGATGTTAACATTAAATGGAAATCGGCTATAATTGGTGCATTATTCACTGCCCTGCTGTTTAGCCTCGGCAAATATTTAATCGGTATCTACATCGAAAAAGGAAGTACGGTTTCGGCATTTGGTGCAGCAGGTTCTATTATCATTATCCTCCTGTGGATTTACTACACTTCCATTATCCTTTATTTTGGTGCAGAATTTACACAAGCTTATGCCGAAAAGTTCGATGGCGGTATTTCACCCAGTAAATATGCCGTATTTACTAAAATTACGATTGTAGAGAAAAAGGTTGATGTATTGCCACCACAACACCCTGAAGATACGGTTAACCTGCCGAAAGAATAGCGAACTTAGTTTCTCATTCAGATCATCTCATTCCCAAATCTTCTTACTGAAATACCCGTCCGGGCGGACGGGTATTTCAGCATCTCTTAACTTATTGGTTGGTATCCCAGCGGCTGAAAAAAGAGTACCTAAGCTGGTTGGTGAGACACCGACCAGTAGATAAACAAAAAAGTCAGGCCTTTTAAAACCTGACTCTCTTTTTATGCTACTTCCGTAATTACTTTAGGCTCTTCTGCAACCTCATCCTTCTCTATACGTAGGTTCCGGATAATGTGCTGCTGCCTGTCTGGAGTATTCTTACCCATATAATATTCTAACAGGCTCTTAATTGTCTGATCTTTTAAAATCACAGGGTCCAATCTGATATCTTTTCCGATAAACAGTCCAAACTCATCAGGAGAAATCTCACCTAAACCTTTAAATCGGGTAATTTCAGGCTTGTTACCTAATTTTTCTATCGCATTTCTACGCTCCTCATCGCTATAGCAATAAATCGTTTCCTTTTTATTACGTACCCTAAAAAGTGGCGTTTGCAAAATATACACGTGCCCAGCCTTTACCAGATCGGGAAAAAACTGGAGGAAGAAAGTCATCATTAACAAACGGATGTGCATACCATCCACATCGGCATCAGTAGCGATAACGATATTATTGTAGTGTAAGCCCTCTAATCCGTCTTCGATATTTAAAGCGTGCTGCAACAGGTTAAATTCTTCATTTTCGTACACCACTTTTTTGGTCAGTTCGTAGCAATTAAGGGGTTTACCTTTTAAGCTGAAAACTGCCTGACAATCTACATCACGTGATTTTGTGATAGAACCGGAGGCCGAATCTCCCTCGGTAATAAATAAAGTAGTTTCGTAACGTTTTTCGTGCGTGCTGTTGAAATGCACTTTACAATCGCGCAGTTTTTTGTTGTGCAACGAAGCCTTTTTAGCCCTGTCGTTAGCCAGTTTTTTAATCCCTGCAATATCCTTACGCTCACGCTCCGATTGCATAATCCTTTTCAGCAAAGCATCGGCAACATCAGGGTTTTTGTGTAGATAATCGTCAAGTTCTTTTTTAACAAAGTCGTTAATAAAAGTAGGCACTGATGGTCCTTCGGGGCCCATATTCTGCGAACCCAGTTTTGTTTTGGTTTGCGATTCGAAAACCGGCTCCTGCACACGGATAGAAATGGCCGCGATAATGGATGAGCGTACATCAGCAGCGTCAAACTCTTTCTTAAAAAACTCACGAACGGTTTTCACTACCGCGGCTCTGAAAGCAGCCTGGTGGGTTCCACCCTGTGTGGTGTGCTGTCCGTTAACAAAAGAATGGTAATCTTCGCCATATTGCTGACCGTGGGTCATCGCAATTTCGATATCGGGCCCAACCATGTGGATAATTGGGTATCTGATTTCTTCTGGCTTATTAAATTTAGAAAGCAAATCGTAAAGACCTCTTTCTGAAAAATATTTCTGGTTATTGAAATTTACCGTTAATCCTGTATTTAAGAAAACGTAGTTCCAAACCATGCTCTCTACAAAATCAGGAATGTAATGGTAGTTTCTAAAAATAGTTTCGTCAGGGTAAAAAGTAATGGCAGTGCCGTTACGCTGGGTAGTATCAATAACCGGGTTTTCGGTTACAATTTCACCTTTAGAAAACTCAACTTTCTTCGTTTTTCCATCGCGGTACGATTGCACGGTAAAACTGGTCGACAAAGCATTTACCGCTTTGGTACCAACACCATTTAAACCCACCGATTTTTGGAAGGCATTGCTATCGTATTTACCGCCGGTATTGATTTTGCTTACACAATCGATTACTTTACCCAAGGGAATACCACGGCCATAATCGCGCACGTTTACTTTTTGCTCTGAAAGAGTAATTTCGATGGTTTTTCCTGTTCCCATCACAAACTCATCGATAGAGTTATCTACAATTTCCTTTAACAAAACATAAATACCATCGTCCTGTGCAGAGCCATCACCAAGTTTTCCGATATACATACCGGGACGCAACCTGATGTGTTCTTTCCAATCTAATGAGCGGATACTGTCGTCGTTATAAATTACTTCTGCCATAATGTGTTTATTCTGTTCCTCAATGAAAAACCCTGCATTTTTGATTTGCCGAGCGATGAAGAGTTTGTAGAAATAACCCTGATGATTGAAATAAAAACATTTTCAGATCACCTCTTCAGAATTATCTTACAATAATAAATTTATTATGTGAGGCTAGCAAAATAAAGTTTCAACACAATGATGGAAAATGGATGATGAAAAGCATACCGTTCATGGCTTTAAGAATTAACTAAATCACCTCTTCCATCTTCCCTCCTCCATTTTACCTCCTCCATCTTCCCTCTCCCCTATTTACATAATTTCCCTATCTTCATCCCACATTAACAAATTATTCATGCAACAGAAAAAGCAGCTTTCGTTATTCGATTTATCCATGATTGTGGTAAGTTTGGTTATTGGCATGGGGGTTTTCCGCACACCAGTAAATGTTGCAGCTAAAGCGCAAATCCCCGAACTGTTTTACCTTGCCTGGTTTATTGGCGGTTTTGTAGCTTTTTGTGGTGCATTAACTTATGCAGAAATCGGATCGCGTTTCCCAGTAACTGGTGGCTATTATAAAATATTTTCGGCGGCTTATCATCCGTCCATTGCCTTTGCCATTAATTGTATTGTGATCATTTCGAGTGCAGCTTCGGTAGCGGCCATATCTATTATCGGTGCAGAGTATCTGAGTAAGATTATTTTGCCTCCAGCCATGCAAAACGAAACCTACCGGGTTGCCATTGCCATTACTACCATACTGGTGTTTTATTTCATCAATCTGCTTGGTTTAAAAGCCAGTTCGAAAACGCAGAATGTATTAACGGTAATTAAGATCGGTATGATTTTAACACTCATCTGCGCCGTGTTTTTTGGAGGAGGTACACAAACTGCAGCGCCCGTTTTTAAAACCACCAGTGGAGCATTACCCAACTGGGCCGATTACGGCAAAGCCCTTGGCCTTTGTTTAATTGCAGTTTCGTTCTCTTATGCAGGTTATGCACAAACTATTAATTTTGGCGGTGAGGTTAAAGAAGCAAAAAAGGTAATCCCACGCGCAATTATTATTGGCTTAACCATTATCGTCATCCTGTATCTGGCCATTAACTATGTATATGTTCGGGTTATCGGCTTCGAAGAACTGAAATCTGCAGAAAGCATTGCTGCAATCCTGGCTGCTAAAATATTCGGCCCTGCTGGCTTCAACGCGCTTTCGGTTATTATCTTTTTTTCGGTAATGGGCTATGTAAATGTAAATTTATTGAGTAACCCCAGGGCTATGTTTGCCATGGGCGAAGAAGGTGCTTTACCCAAAGTTTTTAGTCGTATGAATAAAAAAACGGAGGTAATTACCTTGAGCTTAACCGTTTTTACAGTGGTTGCAGTGGTAATTATTTTCTATGCCAAAACTTTTGATAAGATTTTAAACTACACCATTTTTTTAGAAAGCATTAGTATGGCCAGTTCGGCAGCAACTATTTTCATTCTGCGCAAAAGAACTGCACATCTTGATAAAAAAACCATCTATACTGTTCCTTTATATCCTATATTGCCTATTATATTTATAGCAGCATATACCTTTGTGGCCCTAAGCATTTACGCCGACGATCCCAATGCTGCACTGAATGGTTTATATATCTTTATTGGCTTTCTGGCAATTTATTTTGTGAGCAGATGGTTTAATAAGAAATAAGTAAACTACGAATAGAAATTAAAGGAAATTAATGAACAAAACACTCTCGCTAAAACAAGAAATTGCTTACGCTGCCGGTATGATTGGCTGGAGCACGATGACGAACATTATCATCGTAATGCTGCCCTTTTTCTACCTGCCGCCCAGCAACGCCGGCCTCCCCCCACTTGTACCGCAACTTGTTTTATTCGGAGCCTTTAATATCCTATCTATTATTGCTGCCTCAGGCCGTTTGGTCGATGCTCTTTACGATCCGTTTATTGCAGCCAAAAGTGATGCCAGTAACAATAAGAAAGGCCGACGCATGCCTTTTATGAAATGGGCTATAATTCCGGCCATGCTTTTTTGCGGCCTGGTTTTTTACCCGCTTCAAAAAACCGAAAGCCTGCACAATGCTTGGTGGTTAACCATTACACTTTGTTTATTCTTTGTATCGGTTACCACCTATATCATCCCTTACAACGCTTTACTTGCCGAAGTGACCAACACGCCAAGGCAAAAAGTAAAACTTTCCAGTTACCAACAGGTGGGTTTTGTAATTGGCATTATTTTATCGGCCTGCACCAATAATTTTGCCGATCTGGTACAAGATAATTTTCAGGTAACCAACCGTAGCGAAGCCGTTCAAATGGCCATTTGGGGCTTATGCGCGCTATCCGGACTTGTGATGTTACTACCTGTTTTTTTCATCAATGAAAAAGATTTTTCGGTAGCCAAACCTTCACATGTTCCTCTTTGGGCGGCGATGAAGAATACCTTTAAAAACAGTAATTTTAAATATTACCTGATTTCAGACTTTGCCTTTTACACTGCCTTGAGCATCATTTCGAGTGGTCTGTTATACTTCTGCACCGTTTTGCTGGGCCTGCACGAATCAGAGGGAGGGAAATTTATGGCATCGATGGTATTGGCTTCGTTGTTATTTTACCCACTGGTTAACTTTGGTTCGGCTAAAATAGGTAAGAAACCCTTTGTACTCTTCGCTTTTGGGGTACTGTGCCTCATTTTTGTCACCATATTTTTCCTGGGCAAATTACCGTTTGGTCCGCATACCCAAATTTACATGTTGGTTTTATCGGCCTCATTTCCATTGGCTGCGCTAGGTATTTTACCTACGGCTATCCTGGCCGATATTGCCCAAAGAGATACTTTAGCAACCGGCGAAAACCACGAAGGAATGTTCTTTGCGGTAAAATATCTTTTTGTAAAGCTAGGCCAAACCCTGGGTATTGCTATTTTTGCGATGCTTACCATTTACGGTAAAGATCCGGGTAATGATTTCGGATTACGCCTGAATGGAATTGTAGGTTTTGGGCTCTGTTTAATCGCATTGTTGTTTTTCAGCAGGTTTAAAGAGGAAAAGTAATAGTCAAATGTAGAGCAGGATTGAATGTGAGTTTGAGCCGCTCCGATCATTCAAAATTCAATTATTCGATCATTCCATAAATTTAGCTATCTTTGCAGCGAAGCAGGAATAAGGGCTTGTCATTCTGAATGGCATATTCTCTCCGCAAGTTAGTCCTTCAACAAATGATTGTTCTAGCTTCTTCAATACATATTACATAAAAACATACATGTTATTCAAAGAATTAAACCTCATTGAGCCGATTTTAAAGGCACTTGAGACTGAGGGTTACACGCAACCTACGCCTATACAGGAGCAATCCATCCCTACTATATTAAAAGGAAAAGATTTATTGGGCTGTGCACAAACTGGTACCGGAAAAACTGCAGCTTTTGCTATTCCGATGCTACAGTTATTGCACGAAAAACACATCAATACTAAAGCCACAAAAAACATTAAAGCTTTGGTTTTAACGCCAACACGCGAGCTGGCCATCCAGATTGAGGAAAGCTTTAAAGCTTATGGCAAAAACTTAAACCTTCGCCACCTGGTAATTTTTGGTGGGGTAAACCAGTTCTCGCAGGTAGAAGCACTAAAAAAAGGTGTCGATATTTTAGTGGCTACCCCAGGCCGTTTACTGGATTTAATGAACCAGGGCTTTATCAGCCTGAACACCATCGAGCTTTTTGTTTTAGATGAAGCCGATCGTATGCTGGATATGGGCTTTATACACGATGTAAAAAGGGTTGTGGCTAAATTACCTGCAATGCGCCAGACTTTATTTTTCTCGGCTACAATGCCTGATGAAATACAGAAATTGGCCAACACCATTTTATCGAACCCTACCAAAGTTGAGGTTACACCTATCTCTTCTACGGCAGAAACCATCGTTCAGTCGGTTTATTTTGTAGACAAGCCTGATAAAAAGAAATTACTGATTCATCTTTTAGAAGATAAAGATATTCAAACTGCGCTGGTATTTACCCGTACCAAACATGGTGCAGACAGAATTGTAAAAGATTTAGGTCATGCAGGTATTAAAGCAGCTGCCATTCACGGTAATAAATCGCAAAATGCCAGACAAAGAGCCCTAACCGATTTTAAAGACCGGAAAATACGTGTTTTGGTAGCTACTGATATTGCTGCACGTGGGATAGACATCGATCAACTATCACATGTTTTCAATTTCGAATTACCCAATATTCCTGAATCTTATGTGCATAGAATCGGCCGAACAGGTCGTGCAGGAGCAAACGGAATTGCCATTTCATTTTGCGATGCAGAAGAAAACGAATACTTACTGGATATACAGAAACTGATTAAAATTACCCTGCCGATTGTTGATGACCATCCTTACCCGTTAAGCTGGGAAAACATGCTGGCCAAAAACCAGATCAAACGCAAGCCGCAAGCGCAATCGAAAGGTGGCGGAGGCGGTGGAGCCAGAAAAGGTGGTGATGGTAATATGAGCGGCAAACCGCGTAATGCAAGCAATAACAGACGTTTTGGCGGCAACAGGAGGAAGAGAGACTAGAAAGGCGGAAGGCTGAAAGGTAGAAAGCATAAGGCTTAAAATCTACACTTCTATACAACGATTAAGTTTATAAAGAAAAACCCAGGTTGCAAAATGCAACCTGGGTTTTCTATTTTCAGTTTAGACTAAGGCAAGAGAAAGAAAACCTTCTACCTTTAAACTACTACATTAATAATCTTTCCCTTTACGAAAATGATTTTCTTAGGTGCTTTTCCATCTAAAAACTTTTGGAAGTGCTCATCTGCCAATAAAATACTTTCAACCTCTGGTTGAGCAAGGTTTAAGCTCAAATTCAGGTTCATTTTCATTTTACCGTTAATAGAAACCGGATAAGCGAATTCATCTTCTACCAGGTATTCTGGCTTAAACGTTGGGAAAGCTGTGTAAGAAAGTGTTCCGGCATCGTTACCCAATAATACCCATAGCTCCTCGCAAATATGCGGCGCATAAGGCGAAAGGATAATTACCATATCTTCCAGAATCTGACGGTTCTTACATTTCAGATCGGTAAGTTCATTTACAGCAATCATAAAGCTCGATACAGAAGTATTGAATGAGAAACGCTCGATATCATCCTGAACTTTTTTAATGATTTTATGTAACGATTTATGTTCTGCTTTTGTTGGTACGGCATCGTTTACATGAAATACCCACTCTTCGTTGTGGAACAAACGCCAGAATTTACGCAAGAACTTAAACACACCTTCAATACCATTGGTATTCCATGGCTTGCTTTGTTCTAACGGGCCTAAAAACATTTCGTACATGCGCAAGGTATCGGCACCGTAACGCTCAATCAAATCATCGGGGTTAACCACGTTGAACTTCGATTTCGACATTTTTTCCACCTCTATACCGCAAATGTATTTCCCACCTTCCAAAATAAATTCTGCATTGGCATATTCCTCTCTCCAAGCCTTGAATTTATTTAAATCCAGTGTATCGTTCTCAACAATATTTACATCAACATGCAGTGCCGAAGTTTTATATTCTTTTCTTAAGCCCGCTGAAACATAGGTATTGGTTGGTTTACCGTTCTCATCGTTAATGCGGTAAACAAAGTTACTCCTGCCCTGAATCATGCCCTGGTTAATCAGTTTTTTGAAAGGTTCTTCTTCTTTGGTATAACCCAAATCTTTCAAAAATTTATTCCAGAAACGGCTGTATAACAAGTGTCCTGTAGCATGCTCAGAACCTCCGATATATAAATCAACCGCCTGCCAGTAATTAACAGCCTCTTTCGAAGCAAATTCTGAATCGTTATTGGCATCCATATAACGGTACCAATACCAGCTACTACCTGCCCAACCTGGCATGGTGCTCATTTCATAGTGTCCACCTGCGGCAGGCATCCAGTCTTCGGCCCTCGCCAAAGGTGGCTCTCCTGTTTCAGTTGGTAAATATTTATCAATTTCGGGTAGCAATAAAGGCAATTCTTCTTCCTGTACCAGATAAGGCAATCCATCTTTGAAGTACACCGGAATTGGCTCACCCCAGTAACGCTGGCGACCAAAAATCGCATCGCGCTGACGAAAGTTTACTTTTGCTTTCCCTGCTCCTTTTTCTTCTAACCAGTTATTTAAAAACGGAACAGCTTCCTGATAGGTTAATCCGTTTATAAAACCCGAATTAATATATTTTCCTTCTTTGGTTGGATCTGCCTGAACGTCGATATCTTTTTGCGCATCTAAAATCTGAACAATAGGTAAGTTAAAGTGCGTAGCAAATAACCAGTCGCGCTGATCGCCACTTGGCACACCCATTACCGCACCTGTTCCATACCCAGCCAGCACGTAATCTGCAATCCACAATTGAATACGCTCGCCATTTACCGGATTAATTACATAAGTACCGGTAAAAGCACCCGAAACGGTTTTAGTATCGGCCATACGGTCTAACTCCGATTTCTTTTTGGTTAAGGAGATATAATCTTCGATAGCCTGTTTTTGTGCTGGAGTAGTTAATTCGGCAACCCATTCGTGCTCTGGTGCCAATACGAGGTAAGAAACCCCAAAAATGGTATCTACACGGGTAGTAAAAACTTCAATCTGTTTATCGCTACCTTCAACCTGAAACTTCACTGATGCCCCTACACTCTTGCCAATCCAGTTGCGTTGCATTTCTTTAATTGGCTCTGGCCAATCGATGGTATCCAAACCTTGCAAAAGACGATCAGAATAGGCCGTAATGCGCATACTCCATTGCATCATTTTCTTTTGTTCAACCGGAAAACCGCCACGCTCAGAAAAACCGTCTTTTACTTCATCATTTGCTAAAACGGTACCCAGGGCAGCACACCAGTTTACAGTACTTTCCCTTAAATAGGTTAAACGGTATTTTAATAATTCCTCTTGTTTTTCCTCTTCGGTAAAAGTTGCCCAATCACTTGGCAGGAAAGATTTCACATCATCATCGCAAACAGCTTTCACATCAGCCGATCCTGAAGCATTGAACTTCTCAATCAAAGTGGTAATATCCTCAGCCCTGTCGTTTTCGTTGTTGTACCATGAGTTAAACAGTTGCATAAAAATCCACTGCGTCCATTTGTAATAAGATGGCTCACTGGTACGCACTTCCCTGCTCCAATCGAAAGAGAAACCGATCTGATCGAGCTGGCGACGATAGGTTGCAATATTGGCTTCTGTGGTAATGGCCGGGTGCTGACCGGTTTGTATAGCGTATTGCTCTGCAGGTAAACCAAACGAATCGTAACCCATTGGATGCAATACATTAAAGCCTTTAAGGCGTTTGTATCTCGAAAAAATATCAGATGCAATGTAACCCAGTGGATGGCCAACATGTAAACCTGCACCCGATGGGTACGGGAACATATCTAACACATAATACTTTGGCTTTTCAGAATTGCTTTCGGCTTTGAAGGTTTGATTGTCTGCCCAAAATTTCTGCCACTTTTGTTCTATTTCTTTGAATTGGTAATCCATTGCAGGTTTTAAAATTTTTAATGCGCGAAATTACGCAAATAAAGGGGTTTAGTAAAACATAAATTTTGGATGAAAATCAAAGACCTCACAGCCCTTAAAAATCTGTGAGGTTTGTTTTTCAGATAAAAAAAGCGCCATCAGTTAAAAACCAATGGCGCTTTTAAATAATAAGGAGATCCGGGTTTTATCTCGACAGGTAATAAACCTTTTTAATTCTATTGTTTATGGTTGCCGTAAACTGAAATTTGTTTCCGGTAATACTATTTACCGCACAAAAATTGCTTCCATCGTTCAAATCCATGGTAAACTGATCTGAATAAATGATAATGTAGGTACCGATGGTTCTGTTACCTGATAAACTCACTTCTACCTGATCATCGTTGTTTGCTTTATAGTCAACATAATCGCTGGTTTTACCATAAGTTACATCACCATTAATTTTGGTAGGATCTTTTAAGGTTTCTTCAGCAGTATATCCAGTAGTAACAATTTTATCCAATGTCCATCTTCCTAACATCTGCGCTTTTAATGAAGTTGTGTCCTTTTTACAAGATATAATCGTGCTAGTAACAATTAATAATAGCCCTAGTAAAGTAATTTGCCTTTTCATAGTTAAAATTTTAGTCTTAAGTTTTATGATTAACGGCGTTTCAACAAATTTCGTACCGTATTTTGACAAAATGATGAATTAATTAAAAAATTCAATCTTTGGACTAAAACCTTATCCCATCCGTTAATGTTCATTTAGGCCCCTTTTAAATTGGTGTTTATCAGGTATAATTTATATTTTCGCAGAAACAAAAATGAAATACATGGAAGAATTCGAAGTAAGTGACGCATCTAAGAAAACCAAAACCGTATACATCTCTACGATCATTAGTATTGCTTTGGTTTTGTTAATGCTGGGGCTGCTTGGGTTGGTACTTGTACATGCCAAAAACCTGTCTAACTACGTTAAAGAGAACATCGTTTTAAATATTATTGTGGATGAAGGCGCAAAAGAAGCCGATGTACTGGCCTTTCAGAAAGAGTTAAATGCTAACCCTGCCGTAAAGCAAACGCAATACGTAAACAAAGAACTTGCAGCAAGAAATTTAACACAGGATTTAGGCGAAGATTTTGTTAACTTTTTAGGTTACAACCCCTTGACTTCTACTTTCGATGTGTATTTAAAAGCAGAATATGCCAACAATAAAAGTATCGATGCTTTAAAAGCCAGTATTTCTAAAAATCCTGTGGTTAAAGAAGTGGTTTACCAGAGCTCATTAATTGATATGGTAAATAAAAATATCAGCACCATTGGTTTAATTATTTTAGCATTTGCTATTTTGCTATTAATCATATCTATAGCACTGATAAACAATACAATACGACTAGCCATTTACTCGCAACGCTTTTTAATTAAAAGTATGCAGCTGGTTGGTGCAACGAAAAATTTTATCAGACGTCCTTTCTTACTGTATGCTGCCCTGCACGGTTTAATTGCGGCCTTTATTGCCATTATTATCCTTTTGGCCACATTGATATACGCCCGTAAAGAAGTACCCGAAATTATAATTTTAAATAATTATACTGAATTTGGTTTCGTATTTATAGGCCTTTTAATTGTGGGCATTTTTATAACGGGTATTAGTACCTGGTTTGCAGTAAGTAGATATTTACGTTTAAAATCTTATCATCTTTATAGATAATGGCAGAAAAAAAAACAAGTCCGGTTGTTAAGGACGTTAAAAGCGAATTGGTTTTTACCAAGAAAAACTATCAGTTATTGTTAATCAGCATTGCTATTGTAGTGGTTGGTTTTATTTTAATGATGGGCACCACAGGTGATATTTACGATTTCAGAAGAACATTACTGGCACCTGTAGTTGTGCTTTTCGGCTTCGCTTTCGGGGTTTACGCCATTCTTAAAAAATAACATCCATTACAGGAAGATATCTGGAAAACGCTTAATTTTTAGTTGAGCGTTTTCTTTATTTTTTGCTATTTCAAAACAAATATGAACTCTTTTGAAGCCATTGTCCTTGCTATTGTTGAAGGATTAACTGAATTTTTACCTGTTTCGAGTACCGGACACATGATTATTGCATCATCTTTTATGGGTATTGCATCAGATCCATTTGTAAAGTTATTTACCATTGCCATTCAACTTGGGGCCATTCTATCGGTTTTAGTACTCTACTTTAAAAGGTTCTTTAAAACAATAGGCTTTTACATTAAATTATTGGTTGCATTTATCCCTGCAGCCATATTTGGATTGTTATTAAGCAAAAAGATAGATGAACTTTTAGAGAGTCCAATGGCTGTTGGCATTTCTCTTTTAACAGGTGGTATAATTTTGTTATTTGTTGATAAATGGTTTAACAACCCTACAATTAACGAAGAAGAAAATGTAAGTTATTTAACAGCTTTAAAAATCGGTTTTTTTCAATGTATTGCTATGATACCAGGCGTTTCGCGTTCGGGAGCAACTATAGTTGGTGGTATGAGCCAAAAATTGAGCAGAACGGTTGCTGCTGAGTTCTCGTTCTTCCTTGCTGTACCAACCATGTTTGCGGCTACTGCTAAAAAACTTTACGATTTTTATAAAGAAGGTCATACCATTACCCACGAACAAACCAATCTGCTAATTATTGGTAACGTTGTTGCCTTTATTGTAGCACTTTTAGCCATTAAGAGCTTTATTGGTTATTTAAACAAAAATGGCTTTAGGGTTTTTGGCTGGTATAGAATTGCTGCCGGTTTGGTTATTATCATCCTTTTGCTAAGTGGCCACAGCCTACAAATTATTTAAGCCTAAAATACCTTAAGCACAGATAATAAGCATCTGTTACATCTGCGGTAAAAAAAATTAAGCAAACCACATTGAATCTGTATCTTTGCGCAAAAAAGATTTGTGAGCACCGAAAATCCAAAGTTTAAAGATTTCAAATTTGCTGAAGGCGAATTGCTGTTGATTAATAAGCCATACAAATGGACTTCATTTGATGTGGTCGGAAAAATCCGTAATTCGTTAAAACCATTAAAGCTAAAAGTTGGCCATGCCGGCACGTTAGATCCCCTTGCAACAGGTTTATTGATTATTTGTACAGGTAAATTAACCAAACAAATTGATACCTTTCAAGCAGAAGAAAAAGAATATACCGGCACCATGATACTAGGCGCTACTACCCCATCATTCGACATGGAAACTGAGGTAGACGAAACCTTCGATATCAGCCAGATTACCAACGAAGAAATTTACGCGGCTTGCAAGCCATTTATTGGCGATATTGAGCAGTACCCACCTGCACACTCTGCAGTAAAGGTAAATGGCGAGCGTTTATACGTTAAAGCCAGGCTCGGCGAAGAAGTAGAGCTGCGCAAACGCTTTGTAAGTGTTCCCGAATTCGAGATTACCAGAATAGAACTGCCCGAAATCGATTTTAGGGTTGTATGCAGCAAAGGCACCTACATCCGTTCACTAATATCCGATTTTGGTAAACAACTTAACAACGGCGCCTATCTTTCTAAACTCACCCGTACCCGCAGCGGAAACTTTTTGCTTAAAGATGCGTTTGAGGTATTAGAACTTGTTAATTATATTCGTAGCAAGAAAGAAGAAGCAAAAACCCAGGCGGAGGTATGAACCACATTAAAAACAGGAACACCAGATTTGTAAAAGAAATCTTTTTAATCGTTGCAGGTGTAACTTCGGCATGTTTTGGCTTAAAAAGCTTTTTAATGCCGAGCCATTTTATAGATGGAGGCGTAACCGGTATTTCGCTTTTACTAAGCACCCTAACGGGTTGGAATTTATCTTACCTTATTGCCCTCATCAACATTCCGTTTGTGATATTAGGCTACCGGCAAATTGGTAAGGGATTTGCATTTAAAACCGCCATTGCCATTGCAGCACTTTCACTGGCCTTAATTTTTCTACCCTTCCAACCCATTACCCACGATAAATTGTTAATTGCCTTTTTCGGCGGGTTGTTTTTGGGCGGAGGCATTGGTTTGGCCATGCGCGGCGGTTGCGTAATCGATGGCACCGAGGTACTGGCACTTTACATCAGTAAAAACAGTATCCTTACTGTTGGCAATATCATTCTCATTTTAAACATCATCATTTTTGCCTTTGCAGCGTATTTTTTAAACATCGAAACAGCGCTTTATGCCATTTTAACCTATTTATCGGCTTCAAGCACTATCGATTTTATTGTAAACGGCATAGAACAATATACCGGCGTTACCATCATCTCCGAGCATCAGGAAGAGATTAAAAACTTCATTATTAAAGAGATGAAACGCGGCGTTACCATTTATAAAGGCGAGGGTGGCTATGGCGAAAAGAAAGATATAGATATTATTTTTACCGTAGTAACCAAGCTAGAAATGAGCAAATTACAAACTGCTATCAGGCAGATAGATGCTGATGCTTTTGTGATACAACAACAAATTGCTGATTTAAAAGGCGGAGTAGTAAAAAGGCACACTCTGCCTTAAGCTTTTGGTCGCAAATTTGCGTTGATTTAGTTTTGCTGTAATGGCAATGATTTTAATTTAATAACATTGAAAATATACCATAACCTATCCGAGTTTTCGAAATTAGATAATGCTATTGTAACCATCGGCACCTTTGATGGCGTACATTTCGGGCACCAGAAAATTATTAAACAACTGGTTGAAAAGGCAAAAGCCGATAACGGTGAAAGTGTAATCCTTACTTTTTTCCCGCACCCGAGAATGATCATCGATCCTGAAAACCAGGAGCTAAAAATGATCAACACCATTAACGAGAAAGCCGATATTTTGAAAAACCTGGGGGTAGATCATCTAATTATTACCCCGTTTACCCGCGATTTTTCTAATCAACTGCCCGAAGATTATATTAAAAACACTTTGGTTGATAATATTGGTACAAAACACATTATCATTGGTTACGATCACCGCTTTGGCAAAGACCGTTCGGGCAATTTAACTGATTTGAAAGCCGCCGGACTGCATTATGGCTTTACGGTTGAAGAAATTATGGAGCAGGATATTCACGATGTGGCCGTAAGTTCGACCAAAATACGTCAGGCGCTTTTAGCGGGCGATGTAAGTTTGGCCAGCGATTATCTGGGCTATCCCTTTTCTATTTTCGGCAGGGTAATTAAAGGCGATAAAATTGGCCGTACGATTGGTTTTCCAACGGCGAATATCTTTGTAGAAGAAACCTATAAACTTATTCCCGGCGACGGTATTTACGCTGTAACGGTAGAAATGAGTTCGGAGTTTAGCGTTGAGAATTTAGAGGCTAAGCAACTCCAAACTTCAAGCCCCGAACTCAAAACTGTCTACGAAGGCATGGCTTATATTGGACAACGACCTACCATAAACGGTATGACCAGAAATATTGAGGTTAATATTTTTGATTTTAACCAGGAAATTTATGGCCAGGATATTAAAATGAACTTCCTAAAATTCTTACGCCACGACGTAAAATTTACCGGCTTAGAAGCTTTAACCCTTCAGTTACAAAAAGACAAGGAAGCTACTTTAGCTTTTTTTGAAACGATTAGTTAAAAGCATGAAA
This sequence comes from Pedobacter sp. KBW01, assembly GCF_003852395.1. Taxonomy (NCBI): domain Bacteria; kingdom Pseudomonadati; phylum Bacteroidota; class Sphingobacteriia; order Sphingobacteriales; family Sphingobacteriaceae; genus Pedobacter; species Pedobacter sp. KBW01. The sequence goes on along the minus strand of NZ_QAJQ01000001.1, from coordinate 126,899 downwards.
TCACGTTTTTTCTTTCAAAAAAGCCTCATTTTCGTTATATTAGCAGCAATGAGGCTTTTTTATATTATTTTCTTTTGTGCCATTTCTATTCCTTTTGCGGTACACGCATCGCAGAAAAAACAAGATGATGTCTTGCCCAAAAATCAAAAAATAAGTTTCATAACCAGCAAAAAGATTAAGAAAATCACCAGCGATTTTCAACCCGACAATGATAGTCTGCAAAAAGACCTGATCAATAACCCTATCGTTAAAATATCTTCATCGGCTTTTTTGCTACTTATTTTTTTAGTGTTTCTTTTCTTTAAGTACAACACTGCCTATACCAAAGCTGTAATCAAAAGATTAAATTATAATTATTGGTGCCTTTTTAAAATGCTGTACCCAAAACATGTTTTTTGGTAAGTAATTTCATTTTTTAACCGCAGCAATGTGGTACAATTAAAAATGTCGGGTTTTGGCCCGAACATAAATTATTTAATATCATTACTCATTTTTATAGATGCATTTACCAGATTTAATTGCCGATTTAGGGTTAATTCTTGCTGCCGCAGGGATAACCACACTTATATTTAAAAAAATTAAACAGCCCCTTGTTTTGGGCTATATACTTGCGGGGCTTTTGGTTGGCTCGCACCTTGATTTTTTCCCTTCTGTTACCGATACCAAAAGCATTAACATTTGGGGCGAAATCGGGGTAATTTTCCTGCTTTTCAGTTTAGGTTTAGAGTTCAGTTTTAAAAAACTTGTTAAAGTTGGCGGTTCTGCTTCCATTACAGCCATTGTAAAAGTACTGTTTATCATTTTGGCCGGTTACTTTGTAGGTAAAGCCATGCGCTGGTCTGATATGGACAGCCTGTTCCTGGGTGGGATTTTATCAATCTCCTCTACTATGATTACCATCAAGGCCTTTGAAGAGCTTGGCCTCAAACATAAAAAATTTGCCGGACTGGTTTTCGGAGTCTTAATTGTAGAAGATCTGGTGGCTATTTTACTGCTGGTGCTATTTTCTACCCTGGCCGTAAGCCAGCAATCGGCAGGTACCGAAATGCTTTATTCTATCTTAAAACTGGCCTTTTTCCTAGTTTTGTGGTTTTTGGGCGGTATATTTTTGGTCCCGTCTTTTTTAAAGGCTACCCGAAAGTTAATGAACGATGAAACCATGCTCGTGGTTTCGCTTGCCTTATGTTTAGTTATGGTATTACTGGCCGATAAGGTAGGCTTCTCTCCTGCTTTGGGAGCGTTTATCATGGGCTCTATTTTAGCCGAAACCACCCAGGCCGAAAGAATCGAACATCTTACCAAATCGGTAAAGGATCTATTTGCAGCAGTGTTTTTTGTTTCTGTTGGTATGCTTATAGATCCCGCCATGCTGGTAAAATACTGGGTACCTATTTTGTTCGCTACCCTGGTAATTGTTATCGGTAAAATTATCTTCACCATTTTAGGTGCTTTATTGTCTGGCCAGCCTTTAAAAACTTCGGTACAATCGGGTATGAGTTTGGCCCAAATTGGTGAGTTCTCCTTTATCATCGCATCGTTGGGTTTAACACTTAAGGTTACCAGCGATTTCCTCTATCCTATTGCAGTAGCTTCCGCGGCTATTACCACTTTTACCACACCATACCTGATTAAACTATCAGAACCATTTTATGAGTTTTTAAAACGTGTTTTACCTCAAAAATGGCAGGATGGAATTGAACGCTACAGTTCGAGTACCGAGGGTATTACTACTTTAAGCGACTGGAAAGTTTTATTACGGTCGTATATTTTCAATACCATTATCCATTCGGTTATTATCATTGCCATTATATTTCTGGCTTACCGTTACGTACAACCTTTTATTGTGCGCAATATTGCGGATAGCCTAATCTCTATTATTATCAGCGTAATCGCTTCATTTATACTCATGTCGCCATTTTTATGGGCATTGTCTATCCGGAGAATTCAAAAAACAGCCTACTCCCACTTGTGGCTGAATAAAAAATATACCCGCGGGCCACTAATTGCCATTGAGTTTTTCAGGATTGCATTGGGAATATTTTTTGTTGGCTTTTTAATGTACGAATTCTTCGATACCTGGATTGCAGCCGTTATTGCGCTTGGTCTGATTATTTTCGGTATGGTTATTTTTTCGAGAAAACTGCAATCGTTTTACGATAAACTGGAAAGGCGCTTTATTTTAAACCTAAATGCAAGAGAAAACCGGAAACCCGATATCTTACCTTGGGATACTCACTTAACTGAATTGACCGTTTCGGCTGAATCGGAAGTCGTAGGCAAAACGCTTACCGAATTAATGATCAGGGAAAAATACGGAGTAAATATTGCACTGATTGAGCGTGGTAGAATCAATATCCCTACTCCGGGCAGAGACGAAAGACTTTATCCTAATGATAAATTGCTACTAATCGGAGCTGACGACCAGCTGGCAGCTGTAAAAGCTATTTTAGAAGTAGATAAGCCCGAAACGGTTGAGGAAAACAATTTCCCAAACAAAGAAATGACCTTGCAAAAAGTAGTTGTACATGCCGAATCGCCGGTATATGGTTTGAGTATTAGAAATGCCGGAATCCGTGAGAAAGCACAGGCGCTGATTGTGGGTATTGAACGTGGTGCCGACCGCATCTTAAATCCTTCGTCTGATTTTGTTTTCGATACGGGTGATGTAATCTGGATTGTAGGAAACAATAAGAAGATTAAAGAGGTTATTTAAAAGCCAGGATTCATTAGTCCCGAGCTGGAAGTCAATACACTTAGCTTCGTAACTAAAAACTTCGGACTAATGAATTAAAAACATATCTTCGTACAGAACCTAACCTATGAAAGTCGACAGAGAAAAGAGTGAATTTCTGGATGATATGATTGAGCAATGGCAAAGCGATGGCTTGATTACCGAAGATACAGGCAACAAGCTACGTAAAAGTTATGAAGCCAAAAATTTCGACTGGTTACGCCTCGCGCAGTATGCCTTTTGGGTGGCACTGGCCTGTGGATTTATTGCCTTGGGCTCTTTACTGATAGATAATTCGATTTTAGATTACCTGAAAAGGGTCTACAATACACCCAACATTGTAATCGCCATTGTTTCGGGCGGTTTGGCAGGCTGGTTATATATTTTAGGTTTCAGGCGAAAAAAGAAATTACCCCATTTAAAATTCAGCAACGAAGCCATTGTCTTTTCAGCTATTTTACTAACAGCAAACGCCATTGCTTATTTTGGTAAAGCGCTGGATAACGGATCGGGCAATTTTTCTATTCTTATCCTCATTTCTGTTTTTATCTACGGCGTATTAGGTTATATCTTTAATTCAAGGCTGATCTGGATTTTTGCATTGATCTCTTTAGGGGCCTGGTTTGGTACCGAAACAGGCTATCTCAGCCGCTGGAATTACTATTTCCTCGGCATGAACTATCCCCTGCGCTTTGTTGTTTTCGGAGCCACATTAACTGCTGCATCTTTCATCATGAAAGCGATTCCTAAAACTCAACAATTTTTTCAGGTAACTTATCTGGCCGGCATGGTATACTTATTTGTATCGCTATGGGCGCTATCAGTATTTGGCAATTTTGCAAGTCTGGATGAGTGGTATAAAATAAGACAGCTTAGCTTATTTTACTGGGCATTAATTTCGGCTGCGATTTGTGTAGTCAGCACCTTATTTGGTTTAAAATACCGCGATGATATTGCCCGCGAATTTGGCATCACATTTTTATTCATTAACCTCTATACTCGCTACTTTGAGTACTTTTGGGATAGTTGGCACAAAGCATTATTCTTTTCGGTTCTTGCGGCCTCTTTTTGGCTTATTGGACGAAAAGCAGAAAAGATATGGAATGTGGAGTTTTTAAAATAAAATGCTTTCGCTTTAAAACCTATGAAAATATATCAGCAAGCCCTAACACTCAGAGAAAGAAAAAGAGGCTTCCATATCATTACCAGCGAAATTGAATACGCCTTACCCCAGATTGCCGAAATTTCTGTAGGATTATGCCAGGTTTTTATTCAGCATACTTCTGCATCACTTAGCATCAACGAAAATGCCGACCCTACTGTGAGAATAGATTTTGAAATGTTCTTTAATAAAACAGTAAAAGAAAACGATCCTGATTATGAACATGATTACGAAGGATCGGATGATATGCCCGCACATTTAAAAGCTGTACTTTTAGGTAGCTCGGTAACAATCCCTATTCGTAATGGCCGGTTGGCTCTGGGTACCTGGCAAGGTATTTACCTATGCGAACACCGTAATTATGGCGGGAAAAGAAACCTGATTATTACCGCCTGGGGCACTTAATCCTGCCTTAAGCTTTTTTTACTTCTTCTTTAATTTCCGGGTGATTATCCTGAACAGAATTATTTCCGGTTTCTATTTCAATTTCTTTTGTGGTCACAGCATAATGTGAGGGGTAAATTTCCGATCCAAAAGCTACAGCATAGGCTTTGGTAAATTCGGCACCAAAATATAGGATAATAGAAGAATAATAAGTCCAGAGTAATACCACTACCAACGAACCCGTTGCACCATAAGTACCGCCAACATTGCTTTGCCCAATGTAAAGGGAAATAGCAAACTTACCGATCATAAACAAAACGGCGGTTACGATTGCTCCTGCTGCAACATCTTTCCATTTAATGATGGCATCAGGTAAAACTTTAAATATTACACCGAATATTAATGAAATCACAGCAAGCGTAACAATCTGATTTAAGATATAAAAAACGACTATCGATACATCTTCAAACCTTGCCTGTAATCCTTTGCTAAAAGCATCAAGCACCGAAGTAATAGCCAGCGATACCAACAATACAAAACCTAGGCTAATAATTACCGAGAACGATAAAAAACGGTTTTGCAGCATTTTTACCCAGCCTCTTTTAGGTTTGGGTTTAAGCCCCCAAATGGTATTAATCGAATCCTGGATATCGCCAAAAACTGTTGTTGCTCCAATTAAAAGCGTAATGATACCAATAATTAGCGCTATGGTACTTTTTCCATCCAGATAAGCGTTTTTAATCAACTGCTGCAAGGAAACGGCCGACTCGCGACCTAAAAAACTTTCGAGCTGGGCATACACCTGCCCCTCGGCAATTTCGCGTCCTAAAAATATGCCGCAAAGCGAAATAATTACGACTAACAGTGGTGCCATCGAAAATACGGTATAATAAGCCAAAGAGCCGCTTAGCTTAGTTACCTTATGGTCGGTAAAACCTGTAAATGATGCTTTCAAAACGCACCATATTGCCTTTAAAGTAATTTTGTTCTTAGCCATATGCAGTTCAAAGATGATACGTTAGTATTTAAACCGCCGTTTTTTCGAATTGTTTGGTAGTTATATTTAGGCCTAAACCACAAAGCCCCAGTTTAAAACCAGGGCTTTGTAGTCAATTCGCTTGATATAAGTTACTTGGCTTTAATCCATTGAACAATATCGTTCACTAAAGTTTCTGATACACTTACCGCCGCCTGGTATTGTGCCATAGTACCTTTTTCGGTTTGCGAGCTTAAAAGGTGATTTAAATCCGGGTAGAATTTCAGCACCACATTTTTCTTCTTAGCTAATGCTGCACTCCAAACATCGAAATCGGCTTTACCCACCTGAAAATCATTTCCACCTTGTAAAACATAAATTTTAGGTTTGCTTAAGGACTTCGCAACCGTAACCTGGTTGTATGAATTTAAGTCGGCCCAATACTTTGCAGGTAGGCCCAGAATAATAGAATCGGGTTTTATGGTTGTTCCTAATTGCGTAATCCTGCTCTTGTCAATCTCCACCATGGCATCAGCAAGCTGCTTTTTAAATGCGACAGTGGTATCGTTTGCCAGGTTAAACATATAATTATTCTGATCAACAATAATATCGGTTAGCTTTCTGGCAGGTGCTGCAGCCAAAATAATTCCAGCCAAATCAGGCGTAAGTGTTGCCATTTTAGGTGCCAGCATACCGCCCAAACTATGACCAAATAAATAAACACTTTTTGGATCTGCACCGGTAACGGTTTTAGCCACAGCGATAGCAGCCGCAGCATCATCCAATACTTCTTCTTTTACGGTATAGGGTGCTGCAAACTCGTTTGGATAAATTAAAGTCCGCTTTACATAACGAATAGAACCAACACCTTTTGAAGCCAAACCACCAGCTAAATCTTTAAACGGTTTATTGGCACCGACAGTTTCATCCATATCACCCGGCCCTGAGCCATGTACAAAAACAACAACCGGAAAGTTTTTGGCATTTTTTGGCGTGGTTACAATTGCCGCCAGTTGTTTGCCGGTAGGGCCAATATATACCGATTTTTCACGGTACAGACTGGTATCTACATAACTAGGTTTTAAATAAGTAGCTATTTTTTTTGAAGGTGCGAGAAATATCCCCACTATCTTTTGCTGTTTATTGAAACCCAGGATAAAATTCTGGTCACCGTTGGCAAATTTACCTTCAACAGTAACCGAAAAAAATTCGCCTTGCATTTTGCTTTGAATGGCATCGAATGATTCGGCTTTACCAAATTTGGTTCCAATATCACCCCAAAGTTTTTTAAGACTTTCCTCAGGTAGTTTTGTTTTTAGTGTATCGTCAAAAAAGGCGTGTGCCTGGGTAAATTTCTCTTCCTGTAAGAGTTTAAAAAAGTCGTTGGCACTGTTAAATAACTGTATTACATTTTGAGAAAATGCAGTGGTAGTAAACAGTAAGGCAATTATAAATAGGATGCTTTTCTTCATGCTTGGTTTGTTTGTTTGAGTTGCAATGTACCAAAGTTAATAATATTTGGTATGCAAAAGTTTGTAAACAAACGACCTATTTAGTTTTAACTATTTTTAACATTTTCCTGCATCCTTTTCCATAAAACGTAGGGGATAAACATGATTACAAGTGCTACAAGCGGCGGTATTAAAAGTGCAACGCCATCGCCAACAAAGGCACGCGAGGCAAAAGCGCCTATAAAATTAATGGCAAAACCTGCAAAAGCCCATTCTTTGATAGCTGTAAACTTTTGCTGCAAAATGGTTAAAGCGCCAAGCAGCTTTGCAATGCCCACAATAATGAGGAGATACATGGGGTAGCCCAGGTGTTTTAGTACTTCTTTACCTGCTTGCTGTTGTGTTACCCCACCAAAGCCATCCATCAGCATCATTAGGGCAAAAATAATTGTGACCACCCAGTACCATGTCTTTAATTTTTTCATTTTATTGGTTGTTATCGTAATTAATTAGCCAGTTGTTACCATATCGATCGGTTAAATCGCCGAAAATAGCACCCCAAAATGTTTCCTGTAAAGGGTGTACCGCTTTGCCTCCTGTTGAAAGTTTATGGTAAAAAATTTGTGCCTCTTCTTCCGAGCTGCAATTGAGCATCATCGAAACGGCATTTCCTTTAATTAAACCCACCTCTTCTACCATATCAGTGGCCATAATTACGAGGTCATCTTTAGCCAAAACCGCATGCAAAATGCTTTTCTCCAAATAATGGGGCATCTTAGGGGCTATGGGTGATTCGCCGATGGTTTGCAGCGTTAATTCGCCACCCAGACAATCCTGATAGAAAATCATCGCCTCACGACAATTGCCGTTGAAGGTTAAATAAGAGTTAATATGCGCCACGTGATTCTATTTTTGGATGCCCACCATACAGCGCACATCGGTTTCATTTAAATACATTTCCAGACAATAACCATTGGGATCGATGTTGGGTTCATTCAGCAATTTTTCGAAAGTTTTTCCAACCTGCGAAACATCTTCCATGAAATCCGGGATCAGCTCGCTGATGTAATCGCCCTTTTTTATCGTAAAATATTCCAGGTCTGGATTTTTCCCCGCTTCTTCTGCCATTTCTGTAACAGCAGCCTTATATATAACCTTTCTGGTTGCATCGGGCCTGCTAATTCCAAAATACATGCGCTGTTTATTTGGCGGGAACAATGCGTGTAATTGTTGATGTGCAGCCAAAACACCATCAGGGAAAGAACTGGCAGTAATGCAAAGCACTTTAATATCTTCTTCTATAATGTAGGTTTCCATAAATTAACAGTTAACAGTACAAACATACGGGCAGAAACCGATAGCTTAAACCTGCAGAAACGACAATTGAAGGGGTTGTTTACGACAACACACCTTGTTATATTTGTAATGGCTCCCAACCCGGGAGATTTACCTAACCAATAAAACAAGAATAGACAGATGAAACATGTATCTATCTTAATTCCCGAGACTGCCGTAATTGAAGCCATTGCCGACCCGCGCTACCTGTTTACTGCGGTTAACGAATTTTTACAGGCATCGGGCAAGCTGCCTTTGTTTAAAGTAGAGCTTGTGGCCATGACTAAAGAAGTACGCTTAAACAACAGCCTTTTTTCGGTACATGCAGATAAGCTTTTGCACGAAGTTGAAAATACAGACCTTATTTTTGTTCCGGCCATTAGTGGTAATGTTGATTACGCAATGGATGTAAACAGGGATTTGCTGCCCTGGATTACAAAACATCATGCAAAAGGTGCAGAAGTAGCTTCGTTGTGTCTGGGTGCTTTTTTACTCGCTGCTACAGGCTTGTTAAATGGCCGTAAATGTTCTACCCACTGGTTATTTGCCAACCAGTTTAAAGAAATGTTTCCTGATGTTGAGCTCGTAGATGGTAGCATAATTACCGATGCACAGGGCCTATACTCAAGTGGTGGTGCAAATTCTTACTGGAACCTGCTTTTGTATCTGGTAGAAAAATATACCGACCGTGATACCGCTATTTTGGCGGCCAAATACTTTGCTATTGATATAGACCGCGAAAGTCAGCTGGCTTTTATGATGTTTCAGGGGCAAAAAGGGCATGAAGATACTAAAATTAAAAAAGCACAGGAATTTATTGATGGAAATTATCAGGATAAAATCACTGTCGATCAACTGGCGGATATGCTGGCTTTAGGGAGAAGAAGTTTTGAGCGACGATTTAAGAGTGCTACGAAAAATACAGTAATCGAATATATCCAGCGGGTTAAAATTGAAGCTGCAAAGCGAAGTTTCGAATCGAGCAGAAAAAATATTACCGAAGTGATGTTCGATGTTGGCTATACTGATACCAAATCATTCAGAGATGTTTTTAAAAAAATTACAGGTTTAACGCCAATTGAATACCGCAATAAATACCATAAAGCCACTCCAGTATTACAGCAGGTTTAATTTAAGAACTTTAATTCAAAACCATGAATTATAAAAAAAATTAACTTTCACACAATATATTCCGTTTATAGCGTTTATGTATGTGAGAGCGTTAATTTAGATGACGGGGATGCTGCCTTAGGGTGGAATCCCCGTTTCTTTTTTGCATAGGCGACAGCCGTCTCCAGGCTCCATGCGCCCGTGCAATTTACGTCATAAAAAAAGGGACACCTGTTAAAAAAATGTCCCTTTTTAAGATATATGATGGAGTTATGATTTTTATTCTGCTTTATCAGTAAAATCAACTGGTTTTTTATCAAAATACTGATCGAAGTTTTGCACTTTTTTAGGTTTTAAGATTACATACAAACCTAATCCGATCAATACCAGCGCCGTGCTGATTCTTGACACGTCGAAATCGAAAACAGTTATAGATTTAAGGGTAAATAAACCACCAATGATGGTTAAAGCCAGCCAGCCGCTACCGGTAAAATCTTTGCGATAGCCCAACCACAAACCAATACCTAACATGATGGTATGCCATTTTAAGATCCAGTGCGGAATATCTATTCCCGAATTTCTAAGTAAGCATACCGAACCGATTACTAAGATTAAAATGCCTAAACCAAATTGTTTATCAGCGTGATTTTTTTTGATGAAAGTTTCCATGACCTTTTGTTTTTATACTTCAAATGTAGCCAAGAAATGCAGGCCGACGAATGGCTTTTCCTCTAGTTAAGCGGTTTTATCGGTGAGTGAAATAAAAGCGTCGGTAAAAATTTTCGAAGATTTTTTGAGAAAGGAATTTTATCGGTGAATGTAGCGCAAGCAGTTATCAGTTTTCAATGACCAGTTGGAAAATAATCAAGAACCAATTATCAGCTTTCAATAAACAGTTGGCAGACAATAAAGAATCAATTTTCAATGACCAATAAACAATGGATCAATCACCAATTAACTTATGAACAACTAAACCTATAACGAATTAGGCTATAAACCATGAACTATTGACCAATGTACAATTGAGCTAATGAACTACCTATTCAAAAACGACAATCTCCATCCCTTCGCTCATAATTACTTTTGAAGTGATATTAATAAATAAGCCATGGGCTAGGATGCCGTTAATCTGATTGAGATCAGAAGCCAGCTTGGCAGGGTTATTAATCAGGCCAAAATCAGCATCAATAATCAGGTTTCCGTTATCGGTAATGAAGTTTTTATTCTCTTTTACCCTAAGCGTGCCTTGCCCTCCTAATAATTCGATCTGGTCGAAAACATACTGGTAAGCCAGTGGGATAACCTCTACAGGTACTGTAAAAGCGCCAAGTTCTTTAACTTTTTTCGAAGTATCGGCAATTACGATGGCATTTTTACTTAATGAAGCTATAATTTTCTCTCTGAAAAGTGCACCACCGCCACCTTTAATCAGATCGAGCGATTCGGTAAATTCATCTGCCCCATCAATACTGATATCGATCTTGCTTAAGCTACCCAGATCAAGAATTTCGATACCGAAAGATTTGGCTAGTTTTTCTGTGGCAACAGAACTTGCTGCAGCTGTAATGTTTAAACCTTCCTGCACACGCTCGCCCAATGCTTTAATGGCAAAGGTAGTGGTAGAACCTGTGCCCAAACCCACAACATCGCCATCTTTAACATATTTTACAGCGGCAAGCGCTGCAGCCTGTTTTTCGGCATCTTGTTGGTTTTGCGTGGTCTTTTCCATAAAGTAAAAATAGGAGTTAAATGATAAAGATTACAAAAACGAAAAAAATTTATAACTCAGGCAATAAATCCTATTTACAGCGTTTATGTATATGAGAGCGTTAATTTAGATGATGGGGATTCTGCAATTGTGGAATCCTCATTTCTTTTTTAAAGTGGATTCTGCTATCATATGCGGAAGACCCTGAAATAAATTCAGGGTGACGTACAAATTGCAAAAAAAACGGCTGATGTTTCCATCAACCGTCTTATTACTAATTTAAGCTATTTTTATTTTAAAGAATTAATCCAACCAGCAATTTTTAAAGCTTCGGCTTTAGTTACTTGAGGCATTGGAGGCATCTCAGTTGAGTAACCCGGCCAGTTTTGTGGCTGTGGATTGTGGATCAACTGAAATATTTTCTCAGGTGAATATTTACGTTTTGCAATTTCTGCGAACGGCGGGCCAATTTGTCTTTTGGTTTGGTTGTGGCAAGCCAGACAAGTATTTTTAGTTAATAAACCTTCTACTTCTTTAAAAGTTGGTGCTTTTGCCGTAGCTGCAGTTGTTGCAGGCGTTTTTGTTTCAGCTGTTTTTTTTGCTGGTACCGTTTTTTTAGCTGGTGCAGATGCTGCCGGTACTGCTGCTGAGTTTTTAATGCTCACTTCACTCATGGTAAGTTTAGTTCCATCAGGGATCTGGTTTAAGGTATAATAAGCTACCGGATGAACCAGCGAATAGAAACCATCCTGCGAACGGATACCATCTAAAGTTAAAGTATGGATATAATACTGACGCAGGTTTTGAACAATAAATCTTGCTTTCAATCCATCAGCCGAAACTTTAACACCCGAAATTTTTAGTTTCTCGGTATTTACCGGTGGCGAACCATAAACCGGGTGGTACTTATAAATAAAGCTTTCAGCATCGTAAGAAGCTAAATCTTCGGCCGATTTACGATCTACCGGCATGGTAAATTCAACTTCGAAACCATCAGGCATTGCCCTTACGGCCTTCATCTCGAAAGGTGTTTTATTGTTGTAAACCAATCTTTCTAAACCTTCGTTTGCATCACCAGCCGATCCCCAGCCGCGGTTGGTTTCTCCAACAAATAACGAACCATCGGTTCCCCACTCTAATCTTAATACACCCGAACGGAAACCTTTACGGAACAAGAAGGCTGCGCCTTGCTCTTCACCTTTTACGGTTTCCATAAAAATCCTCGAAATGATACTCATCCCCTGATCGCCAACTAAAATCTGACCTGCAAATGGACCAAATGTATTTTCAGGAATTTTAACAGGCTCTGCAGAAGAGATACCCAAAATACCGTAAGGCAACCAAACCGATGGTAAACGCAACTCAGGAAATACTTTCTTCATATCGAACAAAGTTTTGAAGGTTTCATTTACCCTGTTTTCTGGCTTAATATATCTTCCCTGCTCATTTTTAGTTCTACGCTCATCTATTTGCGAATAAAAGAAATCAGATTGTAGTTTAACGGGAGAGTTTGGCAGGTTGGTCCACCTTAAACTTGCAGGGTGCCCCATAAAATCGCCTTTGTTTACTTTCCATAAACCACCTGAGCCAACCCAGTCGCCCTGGTTTTCGGTATAATAAAATTTACCATCAATTTCGCCAATACCTGCAGGCGAACGGAAACCAGCTGCATAAGGGCTCATTTTACCATCTTCGGTAATGTTCATGGCCCAACCACGCATAGGTACGCGGCTTTCCGCACGCCACCATTCTTCATCGCCGAAAGCAACGTTTGCGGTAACCATAAAAGTACCATCAGGCATTAATTTAGGTCCGAAACTATATTCGTGGTAGTGACCGCTTAAAGGCCATGCATATACAGTTTCGTACACATCGGCTTTACCATCCTGATCTTTATCAACCAATTTGGTTAACTCGCCACGTTGCGCTACGTAAATCGCACCATTTTTATAGGCAATACCTAAAATTTCGTGCAAGCCGTAGGCAAATCTGCGCCAGTAAGGTTTGGTTGTTGTTGGGTTTTCTACCACAAACACTTCTCCTCTACGGGTAGAAAGGGCTAAATCGCCATTCGGTAAGGTAATTAAACCACCAACCTCTAAAATAGGTCCTTCGGGTACGCGTACTTTATTTATTTTGAAAAAATCTTCTTCTTTCGGTGTTTCCTGTGCAAAAACTGTAGTAAAGCTAAAACTTAATGCCAGTATTGCTAATTTCTTAAATGTATTTCTCATTACTATCACAATTAAAACAAAATGGTATAATTCAACTTACTTCCAATGGCTACAACCATTTCTTTCTTGCCATCTACATCTCTGATTACTGGTTTGGCAGCGCCATCAGCCAGCTGGATGTAATAAGATTTGTCATCAACCAGGTATAAACCTTTCGATACTTCTTCGATGTTGGAAGCAGTAGCTAAAAGGAAATACAAATCTTTTGAAGCATTGTCGACAGTAATTTCTCTTATTAAGCCTTGTCCATTTTCCATCACTTTTACCGCATCGGCAACTGTGGTACCATAAATATTGTATTTAAATGTTGGTCTTTCTTGTTGATCCAATACATATCCTCTTGTGCGGAAACCTGTACCAGCAGTATCTGCAACCCATTTACCCTGTGCATTTGCCAGTTTTGAAATGGCTAAAACAGGTTTCCTGGTAAAGCGGGTAACACTACCCAATGCACGTGAAGTACCATTACCACGGCCATCCCACATTGGTGTTGCGTCTATAAAATCGCCGTGCCAACCTTGTAATAAGGTTCCGTTATCCAAATCGTAGCTATAAGCCGTTTTTTCTGGTCCGCCTACTGAAATAGCATGTACTGAACGTACACCTGGTAACACATCTACAAAGCTTCTGATCATGTTGTTGCTTGCTGCTTCGATATAAATCGGATCTGCACCACCTCTTTGGTCTGACTTAGGAATATCAGATAGCGCAGTGATTACAATGTTTTTAAAAGCCACGCTACCATGATCGCCTTGTAAACGCAATGGTCCGGTAGCTTTTTCAGCACCTGCAGCGCCACGGGTTGCACCAAACAATTCTACATTTTCGTGAATGGTTACCCCATTAAGCACTACACTAATTACTTTCGCATTTTCGGTTTTCTTTCCAGATGCATCGAATTTTGGTGCCTGGAAAACAATTTTAATGTGCTGCCATAAACCAGGTGCTTTACTTGCATTCTGACGTGGAGCTATACCACCAAAACCTTTTTCGGCTTCTGGCTTGCTGTCATCCCAACGTTGGTAAATACCTCCGTTGTTTGATGAGGTTGCGTTTCTCAATCCCCAGGCATCATCAATTTGGATTTCGTAATTACCCTGAAGATAAATACCAGAGTTTGCACCTTTGGAAGTTAAATAGTCAAGTTCTACTGCTACGTTACCATATTCGCTTACGGTAAACAAATCAGATCCGGCTTTTTTAGCTGTTGACTGATTAACCAGAATTCCTTCACCTTTGGTTGCTTTCAAAATATTTTCACCGTTTAAATCGGCTACAACATTTTCGGCTAGTGACCATGAATTTCCAGGGTTCCGGAAAGCAGAGAGATCTTTTAGTTCGATGCGCTGGCCGTATGCCAGCAAGGTTCCACAAAGCCAGAGCATGGCTGTGAAACTCGTCTTTGAGACGTTTCTTATCATATATTTGGTTTCATTTGTGCCGACCGTATTAGGGTCAAACTGTGTCTTAAAATTTCCATTGAGCAGGTGTTTACTACTCAATGGAAAGGTAAAATTAATTATTTTTCTGTTGATAATGAATAAGGGAAATCGGCTGGATTTGCCCCACGTGTTTTGTTTGGTGTAGCTGTCATGTTAAAGTTTAACACGGCACCTTGCTGCATACCACTATGGCTGATCCAGTTTTTTGAATACGGTTTACCATTGATCTGCAATGATTGCACATAACGGTTGTTATCGCTGTTTTCTGGCGCATTAATTACTAACTGTTTACCATTTTCTAAAGTAACGGTTACCTTTTTAAACAAAGGCGCACCCAAAACATACTGATCAACAGCTGGTGTTACCGGATAGAAACCCATTGCCGAAAACACATACCAGGCAGAAGTTTGTCCGTTATCTTCGTCTCCGCAATAACCATCAGGTGTTGCTTTGTACATTCTGTTCATGGTTTCGCGCACCCAATATTGTGTTTTATAAGGAGCACCGCCATAGTTGTACAGGTAGATCATGTGTTGGATAGGCTGGTTACCGTGTGCGTACTGACCCATGTTGGCAATCTGCATTTCGCGGATTTCGTGAATTACGCCACCATAAGCACTTTCGTCAAACACCGGAGGCATAGAGAAAACTGAATCCAGTTTGGTTACAAATTTCTGATGACCACCCATTAATTTCGCTAAACCGTCGATATCCTGAAAAACCGACCAGGTATAGTGCCAGCTGTTACCTTCGGTAAATGCCCCCCCCCACTTAAACGGGCTAAACGGGCTTTGGAAAGTTCCATCCTGGTTTTTACCACGCATTAAGCCTGAAGCCGGATCGAAAAGGTTTTTGTAGTTCAGAGCCCTTTTCTTGTAAATATCGATCTCTGATGCCGGTTTACCCAGTGCTCTTCCCAGCTGGTAAATGGTGAAATCATCGTACGAATACTCTAAAGTTTTAGCTGCATTTTCGTTCTTTTTAACATCAAAAGGTACATAGCCTAATTCGTTATAATATTTAACGCCATCGCGACCAACAGCTTCCATAGGGCCTTCGTTATTGGCACCATGTTTTACCGCCTGCCATAAGGTTTCAATATCGTAACCACGCATCCCTTTGATATAAGCATCAGAAACTACTGAAGCAGAGTTGTTACCCACCATGATGTTGGCATACCCCGGGCTGCTCCATTCAGGCAACCAACCACCTTCTTTATAGTCGTTAATTAACCCTTGCTGCATTTCCTTGTTAATTGAAGGATAAACGAGGTTTAAGAAAGGATATAAAGCCCTGAATGTATCCCAGAAACCTGTTCCGGCAAACATATACCCTGGTAACACCTGACCGTTATACGGGCTCCAGTGTACAATCTGGTTCTGTGCATCAATTTCGTACAATTTGTTCGGGAAGAACAAGGTGCGGTACATGGCCGAGTAAAAAGTACGCGTTTGATCGATGGTACCACCCTCAACAGCAATTTTGCTTAAAGTTTTGTTCCAGGTAGCACGGCCTTTTGCTTTTGTTGCTTCGAAAGCATCGTTAGCCAGCTCTCTTTTTAAGTTTAAATCGGCTTGCTCAAAACTAATAAATGAAGAAGCAACTTTTGCAATTACCTGCTCGCCTTTTTGAGTAGCAAAACCGATAACAGCACCTGCATGATCAACGGTAAGCTCTAAATCTTTATCGTTTAATTTTTTATCATCCCAGGTTTTGGCCAATTTAAAATCTTTGTTAAAATAGATTACAAAGTAGTTTTTGAAATTTTTAGGCAACGGGCCACGGGCATACTTGGAGGTATAACCGATAATTTTTCTTTCGGCCGAAATAATTTTAATGTAAGAACCTTTGTTCTGTGCATCAATTACCACAAAAGAACTATCGGTTTTAGGGAAAGTAAACCTGAACTGTGCCGCTCTTTCTGTTGGTGTAATTTCGGTGGTTACATCAGCATCAGCCAAATAAACGCTATAGTAGTAAGGTTTAGAAACCTCTGCTTTATGGCTGAACCAGCTTGCGCGGTCATCGTCAGTAAATTTTAATTTACCGGTAACGGGCATTAAAGAAAAAGCGCCGTAATCATTCATCCATGGCGACGGCTGGTGGGTTTGTTTAAAACCGCGGATTTTATCGGCATCGTAGGTATAGGCCCATCCATCGCCGCTTTTACCGGTTTGTGGAGTCCACATATTCATTCCCCATGGCAAACCAATTGCCGGGTAGGTATTTCCGTTTGATAATGCCGGCTTGGATGCTGTTCCCATCAGGGGATTTATCCAATCAACCGGATCTGTAACCTTACCTATGGTTTGTGCGAAGCTGGTTGTTGCCGCAAAACCCAATAAGGCAATAAATAGTCGTTTCATTTGTTTTGTCCGTGTTTTTTATATGCGTGTAATTATTATTTAAACTTGCGAATTTTTAACGTAATCAGCCCAAAGCGCATCTAAATCTTTTCCGGTTAATTTCGTCCAGATTTCTTTAGTATAGGTATGGTCTCTTAGTGAAGCATCAACCGCTTTAATGGTACCCGGTTTAATGCTTTTCTCCATCCAGGCAAAAAATGCTGCCGTAATGCGGTAGCTGTTTTTATAACTATGCTCTGGTTTTAAAGCTGGCAATGCCCATTTGGCTCCGGCATTATCAACGCCGAATTTGTAACGGGCATAATCGGCAATGCCTTCGGTTAACCAACCCGGCCCAACGCTACGGCCATAATCCTGTACAATGTGCATTACTTCGTGGGTAACTACATCAATATCTTCTGGGTGCTTCACCATCCACAGCGAACTGAAAGTTACTTTGCCATCAGCCGTTGCTGCAACGCCTTTGTATGCCGTATCGACAAAAAATTTCACTTCTTTAATGGTTGATGGGTTATACTCTTTTGCAAGTTTTGGATAAACTTCAAAAAATGTTTTAATTAAACGCTTTTTTAACTGTGGATCCAGTTCTGCAAAATTACTTTCGAACGATAAGGTGTAACCGCTCTTTTTGGTAGTTTCCTGTGCTTTTAACTGTGCAGAAAGCGCCGTAATCAGCATTGCACAAATCGAAATGGTGAATATTTTTTTCATTTATCTGAGATTTATGGCTTTGGTTAGCACGTTTGGTTCTGCAAAATAAATATAATATGTAAAACGTTTTACTAAATGATCAAAAATTTTACTTTACCAACGATTATTTTACTTCCCGCCCCCTAACCAGGCGTTATTATTTACTGCTATAAGTTAGCGTTACTTTTTGTGGTTCCTTACTGTAATCTTCCCAAAGCTGATCGACAGTTTTGCCGGTTAAAGCTGCCCACGATTGCTCGGTGTATTGGTGTGCCCTCAACTGCTGATCCAAGGTGGCAATTAATCCTGGTTTTACATTTTGCTCTAACCATGCGAAAAAACGTGCGGTAATGCGATAACTATTTTTGTAGCTCTGTTTATCGTTATATGCCGGTAAGCTCCATTTAGAACCTACATTATCTACCCCGTATTTATAGCGCACATAATCGGCAATGCCCTCGGTTAACCAAACCGGACCTGCACTGTAGCCATAGCCTTGTACAATGTGCATGGTTTCGTGTGTTACCACATCGATATCAGTAGGATGTGCTTTCATATAACCTGCACTGAAAAGAATCCGGTTTCCGCTGGCTTCTGCAACAGCCTTATATGCCGTATCGACTACAAAAAGTACATTGTTAGTAGATTTGTTATTAAAGGTTTTAACCAGTGTAGGGTAAATTTCGAAATAGGTTTTAATGAGTTTTTTTCTAACCACCGGATCTAAATTGGGGTCTTTACTGATTAAGGTTAAGGTATAGCCTTTATGTTTTTCTTTGCTGTAGGAAACCCAGTTTTTTGAAAGCGCAGTAAACAGCTCTTTTTCTATTTTCTTTTGCGATTTATTTTTAACCCATTCGCTGTTTACTTTTATTTCTCCAGCTCTGGCCTTAATTGTTGGTGTTTCGTCGGTTACAAAATCCAGCTCCACATTTCTTTTTGTACGGTATCCATCTGCCTGAGCAAAACCTGGATAAACCTGAAAAAAAGCAGCCTTTAATTTGGCATCTACATCGGCATTAGTAACACTATCTGCATCGTTAATGATAATTTTATATTCTCTTTGCCCACGGTTTTGAGCAAAAGCACCGGTACCTAAAAGCGAGGCTAAGGCAAGGATTAAAAATTTCTTTTTCATTTGGTTTGTTTGGGTGTATGATAAATATGAACGTGGGCTTAAAAAATCAAATAGCTAGGTAAACAACTTCGCTGGTATGGGTAGCGATGCATCAAAAAACGACACATTATTTTAAGATAAACCTAAAAAATATAGCTTTAAAATAAAACTAAAACGTTTAAGTAAGCAATAATAAGCATATTACTACGTAAGCAAAAATTAATTCAGACTTTTTGGGACAGAAATTTTCACTAAACGCACAGCCAAATGCCACAGCGGCAATTAGAAATAAAAATATTACAGAAAATTTTTCTCGCCGGCAGGATACAAAAGAGGCTGTTTCACCAATAACAAACTAGATTTGATGAAACAGCCTCTGTAGAAAAAGAGATAAGAACCAGTCTTAGGTAAGGCTTAAATCGCAACAACTTGCGGCACCGATAAGAGCTGCATGCTCTTTAAGTTCTGATATTTTTATTTCCGTTTCAATGCCATTACCTTTCAGTGTGGCAATCAGTTCGGGGGCAAAAGCATTAAATGATTGTGCAATATTACCACCAATAATAACGGTATCAATTTTATGTTCTTTTATAATCGGAATTAAGAACTGAGCCAGGTTATTACCAAATTCCATAAAAACCATGGTTGCATGGTGATCGGTTTCTACAATCTCGACAAGCTCCTTAACGCCGGCTACCACTTTTCCGCTAAGCTGGTTAAAACGTTTTACGAACCAGCGTGTAGATAAGTAATCTTCGGCAATTCCGTCTAAAAATTCGGAGTTCCAAAGGTCAGCATCGAAAGCTTTATAGTTGAGGCATAGCGATGAACCCAACCCTGTACCAAGCGTTAAGCCCAATACACTTGCATTTCCTTTGGCTGCGCCTGCAAAAACCTCGCCTTGCAAAAAGCCTGCCGCATCGTTTATAAAGTGAATATGATCAGTAGGGATATCCAATCTTTTGGAAAGTTCTTCTTTAACATTAATTTGATAAAGTGCTTTAAACTTATCCTGTTCTTTAATTAAAGAAATGCCTTCGCTGTAATTAAATGGGCCTGGCATGGCAATACCCACACTGCGAACGCCATTTTTAATGTTTTTAAAAGCCTTATCAATGATATCGCACCATGCTGATAAAATCACTTCTTTACTCTCCTGTGAATTCACAGGGCTACGCTTGATAGAATCTTTCACCAAAGTTCTTGTTTCTAAATCCACCAATGCGGCCGTAATATGCGAGCCGCCAATATCTACACCTAATGCAACAGGCTTTTCCATTCTATATTTATATTTCTGTTATTTACTCTTCCTACTTTTTAATAATTTGCAAAAGTAGTAATTCCTTATCTATTTGCTAAGCGAAAATGGCTTATCTTCAGCTAATAACCCTCTATTTAACGAAGGTTTAACATTCATTTCTAATTTTAGTACCCCTCCCTTTAACAAATCGCTGTGATTGATGAAGTTTTTGGTGAAGTTTTTACCATTAAGTGTTGCCGATTTAATGTAAACATGGCTGACATCGTTGGCCGGTGCTTCGATCACGAATTTTTTACCGTTTTCTAAATTAATGGTCGTTTTTTTAAATACCGGGCTTCCCAATACATATTCACCGGTACCGGGGGTTACACTGTAAAAGCCTAGCGCACTTAATACATACCACGACGAGGTTTGCCCCTGATCTTCATCTCCAGGGTAACCGTTTTCCGTGGCATCGTACAGTTTACGCATCACCTCGCGGGCATAAAATTGCGATTTCCAGGGTTGGTTGGCATAATTGTACAGGTAAACCATGTGTTGTATGGGTTGATTACCATGGGCATATTGTCCCATGTTGGCCATTACCATTTCGGTCATTTCGTGTATCAAGCCACCGTATGAGCCTACATTCACCTTATTGGGCTCGCTAAAAACTGAATCGAGTTTTGCGGTAAAGTTTTGGTATCCGCCCATTAAATCAATCAGGCCTTTGGTATCCTGAAAAACCGACCAGTGATAATGCCAGGCATTGCCTTCGGTAAAAGGTCCACCCCACTCTATCGGGTCGAAATTAGGCGACCATTTTCCACTCACATCTTTACCACGCATAAAACGTGTAGAAGCATCGTAAACATTTTTATAATTGTACATCGGTTTTTCAAAAACCTCCATGTAGTGCCTATCCCCGATCATTTTAGCCAAATGGTAGGCACAATAATCATCGTAGGCATACTCTAAAGTTTTAGCAGTTGCTTCTCTGTATTTTGGATAGGGCACATAACCCAGCTCGTTATATTCTTTTACGCCATCCCTGCCATTTGCCGGCCCCCAGGGACCTTTGTTCATGGCTTCGTGGTAATAGGCATCCAAAGCTTTCTTAGGGTCGAAGGTCCTGATTCCCTTTGACCAGGCATCGGTTAATAACGAAATGGCGTGGTTTCCGATCATACTTCCGGCTTCGCTCGGGAAAGACCATGACGGCAGCCAGCCGCATTGCTGATAAGCATCAAGCAGGGCTTGCATATAACGGCCATGCATTTCGGACTGAACCAATGTATTTAATGGAAATTGTGCCCTGAAAGTATCCCAAAAACCAGTATCGGTAAACATGTACCCATCATGTACTTTACCATCGTAAGGACTAAAATAATAAGGTTTACCTGCTTCGTTCAGTTCATAAAACTTTCTCGAAAATAAACTCGCCCTGAAGAAGCAAGAATAAAAGGTTTCCATATCGGTTTTCGATCCACCTTCTACTTCAATTTTGCCAAGCGATTTATTCCATACCGCAGCGGCATTTGCTTTGGTATCTTCCAGGTTTTTATCGTTGCCCAGTTCTCTTTTTAAATTCAGCTCGGCTTGTTTTAAACTGATATAAGATGAAGCAGTTTTAATCTGCACTTTTGCTCCGGCTTCGAACTGCACAAAGGCACCTTTACCCAGCCCCTCTGCAGCGGTAGAATCGGCAGAAACCGTGTTGTTTTTGTTTTCCCATGTTCCGTACGATTTAATGGGCTGATCGAACTGAATTACAAAATAGCTTTTCCAACCCCTTTTAAACCCTTCGCCGTTATTTACCCAACCGGTAATTTTATTTTCTTTTGGAAAAATCTGTACACCGCTTAACCGGTTGTAACCATCTAAAACCAGAAAACTTCTTTTACCTTTTGGATAGCTGAAACGCAGGTGCGCCCCACGCTCTGAAGGCGAAATTTCGGTAGTAATATCGTTTTCGAACTTTACCTTATAATAGTTCGGTTTGGCTATTTCGTTGTTATGACTAAATTTTGTCTCACGCTTGTTTTCATCAACTACCAGCTCATCAACCACTGGCATTAAAGAAAATACGGCATAATCTCTGGTCCATGAACTGCATTGGTGTGCCTGCTGAAAACCTCTTATTTTATCTTTAAAATACTGGTATTTCCAGCCATCGCCGTTTCTACCAGTTTGGGGTGTCCAGGTGTGCATGCCAAAGGGCAATGAGGTTGTGGGGTAGGTATTGCCACGGGTTAACTCGTGTTTGGAGTTGGTTCCCTGCAAGGTGTTTACGTACTGTACCCAATCTTTTTGCTGTGCCAATAACCCCTTGGCAGAAAGACAAAACAGAACGGATGCGATTAATTTAATTTTCATTGTTTATTTGTGTGTTTATCTTTTGCGCTTTTTGCAAGCCACATACCTTTAAAAACCAGCATGTACACTCCAGTTTTATACTGCAGGCCATGCTGGTTATAGCTTATTTAATTTCCCATTTATCGGCCAGCATTTTAATAAAATAGCCGCCAACTACGCTCCTCGCCTGGAAGCCCGTCATTTTGCCATTGGTGGTTTCGTGCCAATCGCTTAATGGTACTTTACTTTGGGTTTCG
Organism: Pedobacter sp. KBW01; assembly: GCF_003852395.1. Taxonomy (NCBI): domain Bacteria; kingdom Pseudomonadati; phylum Bacteroidota; class Sphingobacteriia; order Sphingobacteriales; family Sphingobacteriaceae; genus Pedobacter; species Pedobacter sp. KBW01. The sequence goes on along the minus strand of NZ_QAJQ01000001.1, from coordinate 104,341 downwards.
GTTGCAAAACGATATATCGGGCTTATAAATTTTCTGAAATCTGTGTCTTTATCAGCCAAAGTAGCAGTCCACATAATCCAATCCGATTTGGTGTAAGTCCTGCGACTATCGAGAGGCAAGCCAAAATCTTTTTGTTTGGTTAAATAGAAATTGATTTCTTTTTTGTAAACCTCTTTAGGGAACAGATCCAGTTTTAACAGTTTATCCCATACCAGATTATATTTCTGGCTCCAGGTATTTTTATCGTTAAAGGTTAAGGCATAATGATCGCCATCATCGGCCATTTTCATCCAGTTTTGAGCCATTTGCAAAGCTGCCGTTCTGTATTTCGTCGCTATATCGGTTTTACCCAGTTGTTGTGCCATTTGTGCGTAACCTCCCAGGGCTACAATTGCCTTTACTGATAAGTTTGCATTGCGGGCCAAATGACCGGCAAAATCATCGGTACAAAGCTGGTTTGCAGGGTCAAATCCTTCTCTCAATAAATAGTTCGCCCATACCGACATTACCTCCCAGTGTTTTTCGGCATATTTTGCATTGCCCTCGGCCTTGGTAATGGCTGCGGTTAAAATAATCATGTTACCTGCTTCTTCCACAGGCATATCTTCGCCATAGGTTTGCCCGTTGGCCAACGGATAAGTACCCAAATCGTGTGCAGGGAAAGGTTTTTTCCACTTACCACTTTCAGAGTAATAGAAAATACCGTTTAGCATCCCTTTTAGTAATTCGGGGTTATATACCAAAAATTGCGGCGCTGAAGGGTAAGTAACATCTACTGTATTGATAGAGCCATTACTGAAATTTTCTTTGGATAGGAAAAGGATATCACCATTTGGTGCATAAACAATTTTGTGGGCAGCAATGGCCTGCCGATAAGCCAATTTACACATATCGGCGTATTCTACCCCTCCGGCCTTTTTGGCATCGGCGTATAATTTAGCATCAAATGCAGCACATTCAGATTTTAAGGCAGAATATTGTGCAGCGGCTTCGGCAAGTTGATCTTCAAAATTCTGACCACCAGTTTGTCGCCAAACGGGTGATAGTTTTTCGCCAAAGTATTCTACAGATTTTAAATCATCGTAGCCCAGCATTACATATTTTTCTACCAGGGCAGAAGAAACAGTACCAAAAGGTATCACATTACTCAGACTTAAATTTTTGGTATTTAACACCTGCTTTTGTGCAGGGTACTTTGTCGAAAGAAAAGCTTTCAGACTTTCGTTTGGTGTACCGATAAACTGAGTGGCTTTAAATTTTGTAGGAACGGCAACATACAGGTAACCCCAATCGATACGCAGGTCATCGCCACGTTTTTTCAATATGGGCTGTTCCACGGTACCTGTTTTTAATACCGATAAATTGTTGCTGGTATTTTTCCATGCAGAAACGGGTTGGATAGGATTATTTACGGCAATGTTGGATGAAGCACTGAAGTAAACATCAACCTGGTGTGTTTTGCCATCAGTAGCGTTTACTGCATAGCTGATATAACTAATCGGGCGAGCGGTTAGTTTAATATCATTAGCCAATAAAGGCGAGGTAAAATCGACCTTTAACTTTACCGGACCACAGCTAAAAGTATATTGTGTGCTGGTGGCCTGAATGTTTACATGGGTTTGCGTAGCTACATCTGTTTTAATATCTGATGCCTCTTCCTCTACAATACCGGCATCTAAATGACGACCACCTGCTGTATTTTTAACGTAGATGGCCAATACATTTTTGCCTTTCTGCAGCGTGCTATTCTCAATTGGGAGGTAGGCGTAATCTGAAACCCAACCATTTTTTCTGTAAATAACCTTACCATTTAGATAAACGATTACATTGTCATCGTGATTAAGCTTTAAATATTTTTTTGTAGCAGAAACATTGGTTATATCGAAAGTTCTGCGGAAGTAAAGATCGTTAGTTGTCCATTTTGTTTTGGCTCGCTCGTCATCGCCAAAAGGTGCTTCTGCTTTTTTCCAGTCAGTATCTTTGTAAGTGTTGCTTTCCCAACCCTCCTGAGGTTTTTCAAAGCTATAACTTGCCTGATATTTCGATTCATCAGCAGCCGGAAGTATGGTTTTGAAAGTTTTGCTTTCCTCGCCTAAAAAGCGATATAATTTACCATCCACTTTTATAATGCCCAATAACGACTGCTCTTTGCCGGTCCAATGTTTGGTAACAGAGTTGGTAAGGCCTTCGCCAAAAGACCAGATACTGAAATAAGCATCGTGGGTAATTAAGGGATAGGCCGGGGCTTTGTCTTGCGCTCTCGTAATTAAGCTAAAAAAAAGACAAAGTGCTAGTAAGGAAAGTTTTCTCATAAATTAATATTTGGTTTCATTGCAGTTGATAAAACGTTTTACCAGTTTATTCACCAAATATCTTATATCAAGCCTAAATAGCTAATGTAGATAATGCTGGTTAAATGTCGTTTTTACAGTTAAAAATGATTAAACAAAGTAAAACGTTTTACTAAATCAATATTAGTAAAAAATAATACACTTTTCGCCGCTTCGATTGGTAACATATAGGTTACATATCACTAATATAAAAGCGGCTAGCATAATAAAATAAAAAAGAAGCCGCAGCATAATTATCTTATACTGCGGCTTTCTTCTATACCTAAGCTATTTATTAATTATAGCCTGGATTTTGGGCTAAGTTTTCATTAAGTGTACGCTGAACCTGAGGAATTGGATACAAATTCCTGAATGCAGCAGAAGGGGTATGATCCCACCAGCTTTCGGTAGTAAATTTACCAAATCTAATAAGGTCATTTCTTCTAAAACCTTCAAAAATAAACTCCCTGCCTCTTTCAGATAGGAGCTCATTTAAGGTTAACGTTCCTGGTGTGTAAGCCCTTGTCGCCCAATTTGCATCAGTAAAAGCTCTTTTTTTACAATCATTGATTAATTGTACAGCTTCTGCAGTGGCTACTCCCCCATTTTTACGCATTATTGCTTCTGCCTTGGCAAAATATACCCAGGTTAAACGGTAAATATTCCAATCTGTATTGTTGTAGTTTTGATCAATGGGTACAGCTACTCCATTTACAATGCCTGCAACCTGATTGCCTAATTTGTATTTATTGAAACGGACACCGCTGTTTTCTTCACCTTCACTCATATTGGATACGGTAGATCCAGTTTTATTTTTGCGGATGTTATCTACAAAAACAATCTGTTGACCATCATATTCGTTTCCTCCTCTGGCAAGCGCCGGTTGACCATTGTCAAATCTAACCATTGGCCCCTCTAAGAGCCAGGTTCTCTTTCTTAAATCTTCATCCTCGTATTTTGTAAAATTTCCGGGCACTACAACAATCCCATCGTTACCATTTCTGGCACCACCATAAATTTGATCTTGCTGAAAGTGAAAGAATTCACCTGTCCACGAGGGTTGAAAAGAAGCTTTTGCAAACTCATAAGCGATTGAAAAAATCACTTCTTTGGATAAATCGTTAGTAGACTTGAATGGATCAGTGATGTTTGGATCTAACTGCATAGTCCCGTTCTGCGCACCACCATCACCTGCAATCAGTTTATTTGCTGCAGCAATACAATCGTCCCATCTTGCTGTACCTGTCCAAATTTCAGCATTCAGATAGAGCTCTACCAACATTGCATACGCACCAGCCTGACTCATCCTGCCAATCATGTTCCTAGATAATTTTGGTGCTTTATCGATATTTTCTTTGATTTCTTTTTCGACAAAAGCAAAAACCTGTGCACGAGGCAATGTTGCTGGCTTAGCCGGAACACCTACTTGGGTAACTACAGGAATGTTTCCAAAAAGATCCATTAATTTTAAATAATGGAAAGCCCGGAATAGTTTTAACTCAGCAATGTAGGCATCTTTTTCTGCTTGTGTAATACCCATTTCTGCTATACTTTTCTTTTCTAAGTTTTCGATTGGAGAATTACATAAACCCATTCCCCAATACATCAACACCCAAGCGTTGTTCAATGGCCCATCATCGCTTAACCACGTATGGTAATGTAGTCTTTTCCATTTACCACCATCTTCGCCGTGACGGCCTTTAGTTGGCCAGGCCAATTGATCTCCTGACAGTTCAGCTGGTCTCCACCATCCGTCCTGACCTGATGGCGTAACCCAAGCATTAGCGTGCGTATATGGTCTTAACACAGCAGATAAAACCTCATTTTTATTGTTGTAGAAATTATCTGCAATCAGTTGATCATAAATCGGTTGATCTAGTTTAGAGCAGCTATTTAGGAGCAATGTTGGTGCTGCCACAAGCACTGCTAATATTATTTTTTTATATCTTTTCATTACTTAAAAATTAAAATCCGAAATTAACGCCAAATAAGAATTGTCTTGTTGCTGGGTAAGGGCTTCTGGTATCGATACCTAAGCTTCTGCCGTTGATTTCTTGCCCTAAACCTGTATCTTGAATATAGTCTGGGTCATTCCCTGTGTAACCAGTGATGGTCACCAGATTTTGTCCAGTCAAGTTCAATCTTAGTGTTCTCACATATTTAGTTTTAAGTTTAAAGGTATAGCCAAGTGTTACTTCATCAAGTTTAAGGAAACTACCACTCTCTAAGTAATAATCAGTATACATATAAGTGTCTTTCAGATCGGCATATTTGGTGAAAGCACTATTTAAAAGATTTGTAGAGGCACCATTTTTATTGCCATAAGAAATGGCCATTGTATTGAGCACATCAAAATCAAGCTTACTTCTCAAGAATACTCTTAAATCAAATCCTTTGTAGGTAAAGTTGTTTGTTAAGGATAAATAGTACTTTGGAACTGCGTTCCCGATTACAGCAAGGTCAGTTTGGTCTCTGAATACTGAGGTGTTAATTTGAGCATTAGTCACGACTTCATTATTTCTATTGAAGAAAGTCCATTTGCCATCAGGGCTGAAGCCAGCGAAGCGTTTTCCCCAAAATTCGCCAACTTTTCTACCTTCGTAGGTTCTAAATGCATCTCCCAGCGCTCCGAAACCACCAATCGAGCCAAAAGTTCGCATGTCTCTGCGATATTCACTATTTGAGTAAGTGTCCAGGATATTTTCTGTCGTACTACCTGCAAAATCTACGCTCCAACTGAAATCTTTATTTTTAATAGCCGCGTAGCTTAAAGAAACCTCAATACCTTTAGCTGAAATTGATCCAACGTTTGTCGTAATTGATGATGTTACAAAAGGAGGTTGTGGAGAAGTATATGTATCTATGAGGTCTTTCGTTTTTCGTTTATATACATCTATCGAACCAGTTAATTTATTATTTAGGATAGTAAAGTCTATACCAATATTAGTTTCTTGCTTGGTTTCCCACCTCAAATCAGGATTAGGGTTTTTATTTGGACCATAAGTTTGCAGGTACTCGCCTGTTGGGAAAAGATAGATCCCTCCACCGTTTAAGGTTACCAGAGCAGCATCATTTCCCATACCCGAATTACCTGTTTCCCCATACCCTACTCTTAGCTTCAAATTGTTCACCCAGCTTACATTCTTCATGAATTCTTCCTGGGTGATATTCCAGCCTCCGGAAATAGCAGGGAAGTTAGCCCATTTGTTGTTTGCTCCAAACTTAGAAGAACCTTCTCTTCTGAAGATAGCTTGAGCAAAGTATTTATCATTCAAGGAATAGTTTAATCTTGCAAAAACAGCAATCAATGTATTCTCATTTTTAAAGCTTCCTATCCCAATTGTAGTAACCTTTACTGGCACACTTCCCAGGTTGTTATCTTCAAACAAATCATTCACATAGCCGCGGTTATTAGCGTTAAAACCCTCGTTGGTTTCGCGACGGAAACTGTAACCACCAATTCCAGAGAGTTTGTGTTTCCCGAAAGTCTTAGTATACTCAATAGTAGGTTCGAAGTTGATATTTTGGTTTAATTCGGTAGTTTTTGCAGCATATCCACCATTAGGTGCATCTCCATTCTCAACAGAGTTCTGGCTAGCTCTATCACGATATTCACTCCAAATTCTATTGTTTCTTTGAGCTGCAAAGAATGCACTTAACTTTAAATCTTTGATCACCTCTAAATCCAACTTACCATCCACGGAAGTAGTCTGTTGCTGTAAACCATAGCGTTCTTGCTCCAACCTAGCCAGTTCGTTGGTAATTGTACGAGTAAATTGATAAGAACCATCCGGATTGAAATAAGATTCGGTCGGGTTCTTTGTCAACACGTTCTCCCAACCGCCACCACCCAATAGGTTGGCATTATTAAAATTGGTAGAAACATTGAATTGTGCCTGAAGCTTATCTTGCAGACCTTTTTGTGTTAAGCTTGCCCGGATACCATATTCTTTTCGTCCGTTTTCTTTAGCCAAACCTTGAAGCTCTCTGTAATTCGCACTTACTCTATAGCTAGAATTATCACCACCTCCGGATACTGCTAAATTGTGGTTGTTTGATATATTATTTTTATTGATTAGATCCTGGAAGTAATCATAATCGCCCCCTTTATCAACTACTTTGTACTCACCACTTGCAATACGCGTTCTCCATTCAGTAGCATTCATAAAGTCAGGTCTTTTGACAAGGGTTTCTGTTCTAACATAGGCATTGTAATCAAAACGAGCAGGTCCTTTTTTGCCTTTTTTCGTTGTTACGATGATTACCCCTGCATTTGCTCTTGTTCCGTAAATTGCGGCACCCGATCCATCTTTTAAAACACTAAACGACTCAATATCGTCTTGCTGTAAAAGATCAAGGTTACCTCCTGGAATTCCATCAATAATGATTAAGGGGATTGCAGTACCAGATACAGAGGTAACTCCCCTCAATTGAATACCTACTCCACTGTTCGGATTAGAACTATTTCTAGAGATTTGTAAACCTGCAACCTTTCCTACCAATAAATCCAACGGGTTTCTCGACCCGCTTTGTCTGAATTTAGTAGAATCTACTTTAGTGATAGCCGAGGTAATCTCTTTTTCTCTTAATGTACCATAACCTACCACTACAACATCATCCAGCTTGGTATCAGCAGATACCACTAATTTGATGTTTAATGTGGTTTGATTTGCTATTGTAATGTTTTGCGTGATATAGCCTACATAGCTGATCCTGATTACATCACCTACATTTGCTTCTATGTTAAACTTCCCGCTTACATCGGTTACAGCACCTTTACCGGAAGTTACATTCTTAATACCAACCCCTGGTACTGGTAGATTGTTTTCATCGAGAATTGTTCCTGAGACGATCTTTCTTACCAGAGCATGTTTCAACAGCTTGCTCTCGCCCGATCGTCCTCCTGTAACTCCTAATTTTGCGTTCATTGAAAACGCAGGACTGTTTAGCAACACAATGGCAGCGGACAGCCCCGTAATTTTGAGTAAATTAATTTTCATTAACGGTTTTGTTTTAATTATAAATGATTAGTTATTGTTTCTGGTATTGTTTATCTGCGAAAGCGAAGGCCAGGCAAGGGTTATACTGCCTGACACTATTTATCGTGTTTAAGGTTTGATTGGATAACAACAGAGCCCCGATGACAAGACTCATCCCTGTGTTGATACAATCCCTTAAAAATCAGTAGGAAACTGGTGTAATGCTCATAAAATTTATTCCGGCCATGCTAAAACGTTTTAGCAAGCCCAATAATAGCAATTCTAAATCGTAATAAAACGTTTTAGTAAGTAAAAAAAATATGACAATTGATCGGAAGTCGGTTTTTGTTAGTCTCTAAGCACTAAACGGGCGGGGATAATCACCTCTTCTGCAGGCAATTTGCTTTTTGAAGAAAGTTGACTTAAAATGAGTTTGATGATGGTTTCGGCTATTTCCTCTAAGGGTTGCTGAATAGCAGAAATGCGGGGAGTATGCAGCTCAAATGCTTCATGATCATCGTAAGCAATAACTGCGAAGTCATCCCCTACTTTTTTATTGATCTGCTTTAAAGCCTTTAAACCACTAATGGCCAGGTAATTGGTAGCAAACAGCACAGCATCTATTTCTTTATGCTGCAGTAAGCCCTGAATCTGGGCAATGGTTTCACTTTCTTCTTGGTTAAAATGGATTTTTAAAACAAGGTCTTCATTGTATTTGATTCCGTTATCTTCCAGTGCTTTTTTATAGCCTTCTAAACGCTCGGTAATCTGTTCTACGTTAATATCGATAGTTACCAGGGCAATGTTCTTTTTACCCTGATCGATAAAGTTTTTGATGGATTGATAAGAAGCATTAAAATGATCTGCACCTACGTAACTGGTACTGATATCGGGCAGGTTCCTATCGAAAAGAATTACAGGATTACCGTCGTTTATTAACAGCTGTATATCTTCTTCAATTCCTTTAATTGGCGAAATAATATAGGCATCGACCTTGCGCGATTTAAACATGTTGATGAGCTCTTTCGCTTTATCTACACTGTTTTCGGTACTCGAATAAATAATTTTATACCCTTTTTTGTAAGCTTTATCTTCAATTAGCCTTGCTATCCTCGAAAAGAAAGAATTGGAAATATCTTCGATAATCAAGCCAATGATATTCGAATTTCCGGTACGCAGGCTTCGGGCGATCTGATTAGGTTTATACCCGCTTTCTTCAATAATTTTCTCTACTTTCTCTATTACTGCCTCACTAATCGATTTCTCTTTTGCTTTTCCATTAATGATAAAAGAAACTGTAGTGATGGATACGTTTGCTTTAACAGCGATATCTTTGATAGAAAGCGATTTCATGTGCCGGGGAGTTCTATTAGGTTAATCATTCAAAACTAAGCAAAAATTATAGCTTTTATTTTTTTGCATGTTTAAAAACTGCAATTTAACATTTTTTATGTTAATCGTTTTAGAAAGAAAGAGGGGAATAATAATTATTGAATGAGAGATTTGGGGTTGCGCCAGAAAACACTCAGTCATTCAATATTACAGTCGTTCAATAATTACGCAGATAGATAACCTTTAATCAGTTTTGCTGTTTTAGCCGATGCGCCAGGTTTTCCCATCAATTTTAAAAGTTCGTCGTAACCCGCCAGCATTTCACTTCTGCCTGCACCTCCAAGTATTAAACCTAACTCTTCGTCTATTTTTGGGGTATTGCAATCTTCCTGAATTAGCTCGGTCACGATTTTTTTATCTACGATGAGGTTTACAAGCGAAATAAACTTAATTTTTACCAGCAAGCGCGCAATGGCAATAGAAATGGTACCACCTTTATAAACCACCACCTGAGGCACTTTAAACAAGGCTGTTTCTAGAGTAGCCGTACCCGATGCTACAATTGCAGCATGTGCTTGGTGTAACAGGTTGTAAGTATTGTTAAAAACTAAAACTACTTTTTTGTCGCCAGTAAACTGATGATAATATTGGTCTGTAAAGGTTGGTGCAGCAGCAATTACAAAGGTATAATCATTATGATTTTCGACCACACTCAGCATTACCGGGAGCAATCGTTCTATTTCCTGCTTCCGGCTTCCAGGCAATAATGCAATAATTTTTTTATCGCCTAGCTGGTGCTTTCCGCGAAAGACAGGATCGGGTGTGAACTGTGCAATTTCATCTAACAAAGGGTTGCCAATATAATCTACCTGCATGCCCCAGCTTTTGTAAAAATCTACCTCGAATGGCAAAATGCAGAACATATGATCTACAACTCTTTTAATTTTGAGTACCCGTTTCTGGTTCCAGGCCCAAACCTTTGGCGAAATATAGTAACAAACCTTTATGCCATGTGCTTTGGCAAACTCTGCAATTTTGAGGTTAAAACCCGGAAAATCGATCAGAATCAACACATCAGGTTTCCAGGCTAACAAATCTTGTTTACAGGCGCTAAGGTTTTTAAAAATAGTACGCAGGTTTAAAACTACTTCGGTAAAGCCCATAAAAGCCATATCGGCATAATGTTTTACCAGCTCCCCTCCTTCGGCAGCCATTTTATCGCCACCAAAGTAACGGAATACAGCTCCACCATCTTCAGCTTTTAATGCTTTCATTAGGTTTGCACCGTGTAAATCGCCTGATGCTTCTCCGGCTACGAGGTAGTATTTCATAGGTTGTTATGTAAGATGTGGGATTGATGATGGAAGATGTAGGAACAATCCCTGTCATCTATTTTACACGTTCTCTGCACAGTTATTTTTGACATAAGATTTGAGATAGAAATTGTAGTGTCCCCATCATCCATGTTACTTCTTCCATTATCCATTTTACCTATTCCATCATCTAAAAGACTTTGTAGGCAAAAAAGGCAAAGGCACACAAAAATGTAGCGGCCAGTATGCCTCTTCCAATATTTTCTTTATTGTATTTAAAAAAATATTGCATGGTATATGCGTTTACGGCAATGCCACCAATGTATAACAAATCGGCTTTGGTTAAAGAAGCTACATGGTGAATAATATACAAGGCAAGGGAACATAAAATTACCGGTACCAGTAAACCAATTACCAAACCAACCCATACCGAATTATTCAATGCTTTTAATCGATCGTTCATCACCTTGTGGTTAACCTAAATTAATGCCATCGGGTGCAGAAACCTTAGTGGCAATGCCTACCTGTTTAGAATCTTTTCCACCAGTAAAATTCCAGGTGTTTAGCGTTTGGATGGCATGGTGCGCGGTTAAATCGAACTGTACCGGAACAATAGATACGTAGCCGTTTTCTAAAGCCCAAACATCGGTATCTTCTCCTTTATCAAAGTTTTCGAAAACACCCGTAAGCCAGTAATACGGACGTTTGTATGGATCGGTTCTTTCTTCAAACTCCTCCATCCACTTGGCATTGGCCTGGCGGCAAACTTTAACCCCTTTCAGGTTATCTCCTTTGGGAAAATTAACATTTAAAAGGATGCCTTCCGGCAAACCGTTTTCAAGAAGCTGCTCGCAAATATTTTTTATATAAGGTTTGGTATGACTAAAATCAGCATCAGCTGCAAAATCATCTAAAGAGAAACCAACTGATGGTATTTTTTCAATAGCTCCTTCAACTGCAGCTGACATGGTACCAGAATACAGTACATTAACCGAATTATTTAAACCATGGTTAATTCCGGATACACACAAATCGGGCTTTTTACCTTTAAAAATTTTATTTACAGCAATTTTAACGCAATCAACAGGTGTACCGCTGCATTTATACATCTCAACGCCTTCATATAGATCAACTTTATCAAAACGAATCGGTTTGCCAATGGTAATAGCGTGCCCCATTCCACTCTGTGGACTATCGGGAGCTACCACAACCACATTGCCCAGCTCTTGCATTACTTCCATTAAATTCTTTATACCAGTAGCTGTAATTCCATCGTCGTTTACAACTAAAATATTTGGTTTTGTGCCCTGCTTTGTCATGCCGGTAAAAATACAGATTATAAATTCAAGGCACAATAAGTATTGCTTTAAGAGATCTGATTACTGTTAAGAACATACCATAGAAACATGTTATTTATAATTAGCCAATCAATATATTGGATCAAATATCTTTTTAAATAATAGTGTTTTCATTTACATGTAATCAATAATAAAAGGGGCGATCAATAGTCTGATTTCACTATCGTTAATCAATGAAATTAATAGGAACAGCTTTTAATATCACCCTCACTTATAATATACTTTTCCGAGATTAATAATGCCGTTACAATCTATATAAATACAGAAGAGATTAAAATCCTCACCAACGGGTAACAGGATGCAGGGCTTAAGTGGGTATCTACTCCATAGTTTCTAAACCTTTTCTTCGACAATCCTTAACCCACCAACCGAAAGCTTGCTAAACCTGTGGTATAGGCAAGTGCCAACAACACTTAGCTTTTACCAGTGTATAACCAAAGCAATCCTCCACCTAAGGCAAAGCAGTACCCAAGCAAGCCTGTCTGGAAGGTGGCATAAACGTGGAGTAAATGTAGAATAAAGGTGGGGTGCTGTGATGTTTTGTGGATTTTTAATCAGATTGACTAAAATGGGGTATTATCGCTTTTGTTTAACCTAATATACAAAAATTAAGGCTATCTAAAATGGAACTATTAAAGTTAAAGGAAACATCAATCTGCGGGAAACAACCCAACTGCAATCTGGCTTACAAACCCCCGACCTACGAGGAACCAATAGACTAATTCCAATCATATCTAAAAAGCATAAGTCAAGCTGCAGCACTGTCTGGCCCGCTAAGACTTGCGCTAGTGATGGATAGAGACAATTTATAGTTTGAAAAGGGTGTATAAATCTGATTTATATGCCAAAATCATTTATTCCTACCTATTTAGTTCTGAAATGAAAAAGTATTTCATAACGTAACAGAAAGGCTATATATTTGAACAAATAACTTATTAAAAATGAATGCTGTATTTTATCAGATCGTAAAAAACAAAATACAAGCGCATTATCATAAACCAAAACCATTTCAATGAAATTCAAACTATTTACTTTGGCTTGTTTTCTGATTACGGGTTCTATTGCGAAAGCACAGACCACCTATCAATGGAAAACAGGGACCTCGGGCGGATTTACGTATAAATATGTAACCAACGACCCGACTAAGACACGTTTTTACACGCTAAAAAACGGTTTGACAGTAATCTTATCGCAAAACAACAAAGAGCCTAACATTACCTACAAAATGGCAGTTAGGGCGGGTAGTAACACCGACCCTCGCACCAATACAGGTTTGGCGCACTATTTAGAGCATCTTTTGTTTAAAGGAACCGATAAGTTTGGAACGCTGAACTATGCCAAAGAAAAACCACTTTTGGATAAAATCGAATCGCTTTACGAGGTTTATAACAAAACTACCGATCCGGCTAAGCGTAAAGAAATTTACAAAGAGATAGATAAAACTTCGGGCGAAGCATCTAACTATTCGATTGCGAATGAGTACGATAAGATGATGAAATCGATCGGCAGCGGCTCTACAAATGCACATACTTCTGTAGAAGAAACTGTTTACGAAGAAGATCTTCCATCAAATGCTATCGATAAGTTTCTTGCAGTACAGGCTGAGCGTTTCCGCGCACCGGTTTTCCGTATTTTCCACACCGAGTTAGAAGCGGTATACGAAGAGAAAAACATCGGTATGGATAATGATGGACGTAAAATGTACGAAAAAATGCTTTACTCATTGTTTCCTACCCACAATTACGGTCAACAAACCACTATTGGTACCATTGAGCATTTAAAAAACCCTTCATTAATCGAAATCAGAAAATATTACAACAAATATTATGTACCAAATAACATGGCCTTAATCATGTCGGGTGATATTAATTATGATGAGTTGATTAAAAAAATCGATAAAGATTTTGCTTACATGGTTCCTAAACCATTTACGCTTTATAATCCTGCTCCCGAAAAACCTTTAACCCAGATACAAACAGTTGATATTTACGGTCCTAGTGCTGAGAATTTATATGTTGCTTACAGAGGTTTTGCACAAAACACTCGCCAAAGCTTATTGTTAGATTTAATCGGCAGCATTTTATCTAATGGTAAAGCTGGTTTAATGGATATTAACATCAACAAACAACAAAAAATGTTGCGTGCAGGTGCGGGTTATAATTCGATGAAAGATTACGGTATTTTCATTTTATCGGGATCGCCAAAAGCAGGACAAAGTTTAGAAGAAGCTCAAAAATTGTTATTAGAGCAAGTAGAACTGCTTAAAAAAGGCGAGTTTGATGAAAGCCTGATTAAAGCAACTGTAGCTAACATTAAACTGGCCGAATTGCAAGGGTTTGATAATAATGATGTACGTGCTGATGCTACCATGAATGCCTTTATCCAGAACAGAGGCGCTGAGTGGGACAAAACATTGGCTTCTACTGATGCCATGGCTAAAATAACCAAAAAGGAAATTGTAGATTTTGCCAATAAATTTTTCATCAACAACTATGTTTCTATACTGAAACATAAAGGTGAAGATAAAAGCATTGTTAAAGTAGAAAAGCCTACAATTACAGCTGTTAAAACCAATGTAAACGAAGTTTCTCCTTTTACAAAAAACATTATTGCTGCTCCGGTAAAACCAATTGCACCTAAATTTTTAGATTATACTAAAGACCTTAATTTCGGCAAAGCAGGTATTGCCGATGTAATTGCTGTACAAAATACCGAAAACGGAATTTTCCGTATGAGCTATCGTTTTGATATGGGTTCTTACAATTACAAACTGTTGCCCTATGCTTCGCAATATTTATCTTTCTTAAGCACTGATAAATATTCGGCAGAAGATATTAGCAAAGCATTTTACAACATTGCATGTAGCTATAGCATAAACGTTAGTAATGATGTAACAACGGTATCAATTAGTGGTTTACAAGAGAATTTCGACAAAGCTGTAGCTTTGGTAGAAGATGTTTTGGCGAACTGCAAACCAAACGAAAAAGCTTTAGAAGATTTAAAAGGCCGTTTGTTAAAATCGAGAGAAAACGCAAAGCTGAACAAATCATCAATCCTTGGTGGTTTAATGAGTTATGCACAGTTTGGTGCGGTTAATCCTTTCAACTACGGTTTAACAAACGATGAAATCAAGAACATGAAATCGGCTGATCTGATTTACATCTTGCATAATCTAACCAATTACAAACACACCATTACTTATTACGGTCCTAAAACGCTAGCTGCATTCTCGGCCGATATTGTGAAGGCACATCCTTTGGCAAAAGAATTTACTGATGCTGCGCCGATTAAGAAATTTACCTATACCAAAACCGATTCGACTAAAGTTTACTTTGCTGATTATGATATGGTTCAGGCAGAAATTCGTTGGGTGCGCAATGCTGGTTTATATGATCCGGCTAATTCAGCAAAAATTGCTTTATTCAACAATTATTTTGGCGGCGGTATGGGTTCGGTAGTATTCCAAACCATCCGCGAATCTAAAGCTCTAGCTTATTCTACTTTCGCAGTATATTCTTCGCCAAACAGTAAGGATAAAGAAAATGCAATTATTGCATACGTAGGTACACAGGCTGATAAAATGAACGATGCAGTAGCAGGAATGAATGATTTGTTAACTACTTTACCAGAGTCTGATAAATCGTTCGCACTTTCTAAAACCAACTCATTAAATGGCTTAGAAACCAGCCGTATTACCAAAGATGGCATCATTTACAGCTATCTTTCGGATAAAAAACTTGGTTTCGACCACGATTCGAGAATTGATGAGTATGCTAACTTAAAACCGCTAACCTTCAATGATGTAAAATCATTCCACCAGACTAATCTTTCGGGCAAGCCTTACAGCTATTGTATTGTTGCTTCTGAAAAGAAAATCAACATGGCCGATTTAGCCAAGTTTGGTCCGGTAACTAAATTAAGCCTGGAGCAAATTTTTGGATACTAATTTTAAAGGTAAAAGCTGAAAGACCAAAGCGAAAAGCTTAGATGCCCTAAGATGTCTAAGGTAGTAAAAGTCCCAGTCTAAAAGCTGAAGTTAGATTAATTCATAAAAAAGCGTTCTGATCACTTGTCAGAACGCTTTTTTTATCTACCTACAATCAATTATCCGAAAACACTGGCAAATAGTTTATTCGAATGCAATTTTGACTGGTGATCGTAAATATGCGAAGTACTCATGATTTCGTTAACCCCATGTTTTGAAATGAAGCTATTCAACTCTCCTTTTATAGTTTCGGTACTTCCAATAAAAGAATAGTACAACATTTGTTCTACCGCTTCCTTTTCAAGCTGATCCCAATATAGGTCAATATTATCAACTGCTGGTTTTAACAGCTCTCTTTTGCCGGTAATTACGCCTAAAAACATTCTTTTAACAGAAGTGGCTAAACGATTGGCTTCGGCATCGGTATCGGCAGCTACCACATTTACACAGGCCATGACATAGGGCGCTGACAAAAACTGAGAAGGCTTAAAGTTATTGCGGTAAATAGCAATGGCCTGCTCAAAGTAAGCAGGAGCAAAGTGACTTGCAAAAGCATATGGCAAACCTTTTTCTGCTGCAAGTCTGGCACTATCTGTACTCGATCCTAAAACCCAAATCGGAATATCTAGTCCTTCGCCAGGAATAGCGCGTACACTGGCCTTATTGTTTTCGGCCGAGAACAACCTCTGCAACTTATCAATATCATTAGGAAAACTGTGCACGGCATGCATATTTTCGCCTCTGATGGCCATTGCAGTAACCTGATCGGTACCAGGCGCCCTGCCCAGGCCCAAATCTATGCGGTTTGGATAAAGCGAAGCCAGCGTACCAAACTGCTCGGCTACAATTAATGGTGCGTGGTTAGGCAACATAATACCGCCTGAACCAACGCGAATTGATTTTGTCCCACCCGCAATAAAGCCAATTAACACAGCTGTAGCCGAACTGGCTACCCCAGCCATATTGTGGTGTTCGGCAAACCAGTAACGCCGGTAGCCCAAATCTTCTGATTGTTTAGCCAGTGCTAAACTTGTCTTAAAAGTATCGGCGGCGGTATGTCCATCTAAAACGGTGGCCAGATCGAGCACAGAGAAAGGTATATTTTTTAATAAATTCGAATCCATTTTTATAGGAGATTTTAACACCAGCAAAAGTATTCTTAAAACCAGCAAGTGCCTGCGGTTACCTGCACATATGACCTAAAGGCTACATTAATGAAAAGTATAAAACAAAGAAAGCAGCCAAAATTTTGACTGCTTCCATCTTCCTATACTACTGCTATTAAAGGGAATTTATCCATTTCACCAGTTCCTCTCTACCTTTTCCCGTTTTTTGTTGCAGCTTCCCTAACAACTCATCATCCTGCCCTTCCTCATGTTTCAAATCATCGTCAGTTAAATCGGCATAAGCCTGTTTAACTTTCCCTTTTATTTCATTCCACTTTCCTTTTAATTCTAACTTATCCATGCGTGTATGTTTTTCTAAATGTTAATGTTATACTTTAAAAAACAGCTATAGCCTGCTATTGTTTTGAAATAAAACAGATACTTCACTCCTATTTAAAATTTTGAGCAAAAAAAAGCCCCCGGAGTTTCCGGGGACAGGTAATATTTATCGTTTTTAAAAACTATTTTAAGGCTTTGGCTGCTTCGATAATTTCTTCTACCACCGCAGGATCTAACAAAGTAGATGTATCGCCTAAATTACTAGTATCACCTTCGGCTATTTTACGTAATATCCTACGCATTATTTTACCCGACCGGGTTTTTGGTAATCCAGATACAAATAAAATCTTATCGGGCTTGGCAATCGCACCAATTACACGGGTAACGGTTTGCAGGATATCCTTTTTCGATAAATCGGCTTCGCCATGCATTTCAGGATAAATTACGAAGGCATAAATACCCTGTCCTTTTACATCATGTGGATAACCCACAACGGCACTTTCAACTACGCCAGCGTGCATGTTAATTGCATTTTCTACCTCGGCAGTACCAATCCGGTGCCCCGAAACGTTTAATACATCATCAACGCGGCCAGTAATACGGTAATAACCATCGGCATCGCGTAAACAACCATCACCTGTGAAATATAGGTTTTCGTAAGTAGAAAAATAAGTCTGTTTGCAACGCTCATGGTCGCCATAAGTGGTACGCAACATACCCGGCCATGGGAACTTAATACACAGGTTACCCATTACATCGTTTCCTTCTACTTCCTTGCCGTTCTCATCAACTAAAATGGGTTGAATACCGGGTAAAGGCAAAGTAGCAAAACTTGGTTTTGTTGGGGTTACAGTTGCAATTGGCGAAATCATAATCCCCCCGGTTTCAGTTTGCCACCAGGTATCTACTATTGGTGCATTTCCCTTACCAATTTTCTCATCAAACCAATGCCACGCTTCTTCGTTAATTGGCTCTCCTACCGATCCCAATACCCTGATGCTACTAAGATCTTTTCCATTTAATGGTTCATCGCCGTAACTCATTAAAGAGCGGATAGCGGTTGGCGCAGTATATAAAGTATTTACTTTGTGTTTTTCTACAACATCCCAAAAACGTGATGGCGTTGGATAGGTAGGTATTCCCTCGAACAATACAGAAGTAGCACCTTGCGAAAGTGGCCCGTAAACAATGTAAGAGTGACCGGTAATCCAGCCAATATCTGCTGTACAGAAATAAACTTCGCCCGGCTTATAGTTAAATACATTTGAGAAAGTATAACCTGCATACACCATATAGCCACCACAGGTATGTACCACACCTTTAGGCTTGCCGGTAGAACCGGAAGTGTAAAGGATGAAAAGCATATCCTCTGCATCCATTTCTTCTGCTTCACAAATGTCGTTAACGTGTTTTACCTCATCTTCCCACCATACATCCCTCCCTTTTAGCATCGAAACAGGAGTGCGGATATGCGTTAATACAATACATTTTTCTACAGTTGGACAGCCAATTAAAGCATCGTCTATTACATCTTTAAGTGGAATCTGTTTGTTGCCGCGGTACGAACCATCAGCAGTAATTACCAGTTTACATTTCGAATCATTAATACGATCGGCAATAGATTTGGCAGAAAAACCACCGAAAATAACCGAGTGAACAGCACCGATACGTGCACAAGCCAAAACTGCGATAGCCAGCTCGGGCACCATAGGCATGTAAATACAAATACGATCGCTTTTTTTGGCACCATTGCGTTTTAATACGTTGGCAAAGCGGCAAACGCGCTCGTGCAACATTTTGTAGGTATAGGTAACCGACTCTTCTTCCGGGTTATTCGGTTCCCAGACAATAGCTGGTTTATCGCCATTGAGCGCAAGATGACGATCTAAACAATTTTCAGTGATATTAAGCTTAGCCCCTTCGAACCATTTGATATTCGGTTCGTTAAAGTTCCACGATAACACCTTGAACCAAGGTTTGCGCCATTGAAAATTTTGCGCAACCTCACCCCAAAACTGTTCAGGGTTTTCTACGCTTTTCTTATAATCTTCTTCGTATTGCTTAAAAGATGTAATTTGCATTGCTCGTTTTATATTTTGGATTAGTGGCGGCTAATTTAAATAAATAATAACAAGGAGAAATAGTTAAATCGTATCAAAATAAATATCAAACGTTTGATCAAAAATAATTATTTTTGATATATGAAAAATATCGCTTTATCACTTCTTCTATTCTGCATGGTAATGGGGAATAGAACTTTCGGCAACACTCGCCTTCATTTAACAAATAAAACCGACACGATTAAAACCACAACCTATAAAGTTTTGGGGAAATCAAAAAATATAGAGTCAGTTGAGATTCGTAAAAGTAAGAAGACAGGCCACATTGTTTACATTACCATTGGCAAAAAAAAACTAAATGCTATCAATAATAATTCAACGGCCTACGGAGTTGTAGGAAAATCAGAATCGGTAGAAGCAAAAAGTGAAACCGGACCGGTATTTGACAATATTGAGGTTTTGAATGGTGGATATGACAACATAAAAGTGGACAAAAAATCGACTTCACAAAATTTTTATACGCTCACCAACATTAATTTTCCATTACGGTTGCGAATGCATGCCGGTACTGAATACATAGATTTTGAATTAAAGGAAGCAGGAAGATGGGATGTTGATATAAAATATAAAAATAATTAGCTAGGCTCTTGCCTTTTACAATTATTATTCAGATATTTGCACACTCTTAAAAAAATTAAGCGACGATATTTAACAACTATATTTACAAGTCATGTCAAGAGTTTGTGATTTAACAGGAAAAATGGCAATGAAAGGTAATAACGTATCACACTCGAACGTTAAAACCAAACGCAAATTTTATCCGAATTTGAAACTTCAGAAATTTTATATCCCTGAAGAAGACCGTTGGATTACGTTGAAAGTTTCTACTTCAGCGATTAAAACCATCAATAAAGTGGGTATTAGCGAAGCAATCAACCGTTTCGTAAAAAAAGGATTTTTGTAAAAAACATTAACTGTTGAGATTAACAGTTTACAATTAATATTAAAATGGCAAAAAAAGGTAACAGAGTTCAGGTTATTTTAGAATGTACTGAGCACAAAGAAAGTGGCATGCCAGGTATGTCTAGGTACATTTCTACCAAAAACCGTAAAAACACTACTGAGCGTTTAGAATTGAAAAAATTCAACCCGGTATTGAGAAAAGTAACCGTACATAAAGAGATTAAATAAGGTTGAGGGTGTAAAGGTAGAAGGTTTAGGGTATGCCCTTCCATTCTATCCATCTATCATTCGATCATTAAAATTATAAGAACATGGCAAAGAAAGTAGTTGCAACCCTTAAAACAGGTACAGGTAAAGAATATTCGAAAGTAATTACAATGGTAAAATCACCTAAAACTGGTGCTTACTCATTCAAAGAGCTTATCGTACACAACGACCACGTAAAAGATGCTATTGCATCTAAATAAGGTTAATATTTTTTAATATTGAAAATATTACAGGCCGTTCCGCTTTAACCGGAAGGGCTTTTTTTGTTATATAAAATTTAGATATGGGTTTATTTGATTTTTTCAAAAAGAAAGAAACTGCACCTGAGGCTCAGGAAGCCTTAGATAAGGGTTTAGAGAAAACAAAAGACGGTTTCTTTAATAAAATTACCAAAGCTGTTGCCGGAAAATCTTCTGTTGATGATGAGGTACTCGATAACCTGGAAGAAGTTCTGGTAACCTCTGATGTAGGAGTAAGTACAACCTTAAAAATCATTAAACGTATTGAAGACCGTGTTTCGCGGGATAAATACCTGAACACGTCTGAACTGAATTTTATTTTACGTGATGAAATTCAATTGCTGTTATCAGAAAACAACAGTAACGATTTCCGCCAGTTTGAATATGGCAACCACAAGCCCTATGTAATTATGGTTGTTGGTGTAAATGGGGTAGGTAAAACCACTACCATTGGTAAACTGGCTCATAAACTTAAAGAATCGGGACTTAAAGTTGTTTTAGGTGCTGCCGATACTTTCAGAGCTGCCGCAGTTGATCAGATTAAACTTTGGGGAGAGCGCGTAGGCGTAAGAGTTGTAGCCCAGGCCATGGGATCAGATCCTGCCTCTGTAGCTTTCGACACCCTACAATCAGCTGTCGCCAACAACGAAGATGTAGTAATTATCGATACTGCCGGCCGTTTGCATAACAAAATTGGTTTGATGAACGAGTTGGGCAAAATTAAACAGGTAATGCAAAAAGTGGTTCCAGGTGCGCCACATGAAATATTATTGGTACTGGATGCCTCGACTGGCCAGAATGCCTTTGAACAGTGTAAACAGTTTACCGAAGCTACCGATGTAAACGCTTTAGCCATTACGAAATTAGATGGAACAGCTAAAGGTGGCGTGGTAATCGGGATCTCGGATCAGTTTAAAATTCCGGTTAAATATATCGGCGTAGGCGAAAAGATAAACGACTTACAACTCTTCGATAAAAAGGAGTTTGTGAATAGTTTATTTAAGTAACCGATCAAAACATTCGTCATGCTGATTTTATTTCAGCATCTCTTGTTTTAAAATTAAAGACCCTGAAATAAATTCAGGGTGACGATCTCCTTACTTATAATAACAGTAAAGATTAAGTGTAAAAGATGAATACTAAAGTAGTACGCAGTAAAACAACAGCTAAACAACCTAAAATCAATGTAATAACTTTGGGTTGCTCTAAAAACATATACGATTCAGAAGTATTGATGGGTCAGTTGCGTGGCAACAACCTCAACGTTACCCACGAATCTGATAAAATGGGCAAGGATGATATCGTGGTAATTAATACCTGCGGTTTTATCGATAATGCCAAGCAAGAATCGATTGATACCATTCTGCAATTCAGCGAGCTTAAAGAGGCCGGTAAAATTGGCAAGGTTGTGGTCACAGGCTGCCTATCTGAGCGCTATAAACCCGAACTTGAATCAGAAATTACCAACGTTGATGCTTTTTTTGGCACCAACGATTTACAAAACATATTGCACGAGTTGGGT
Source organism: Pedobacter sp. KBW01 (assembly GCF_003852395.1). Classification (NCBI taxonomy): domain Bacteria; kingdom Pseudomonadati; phylum Bacteroidota; class Sphingobacteriia; order Sphingobacteriales; family Sphingobacteriaceae; genus Pedobacter; species Pedobacter sp. KBW01. The sequence continues at coordinate 82,548 of NZ_QAJQ01000001.1, read as the reverse complement.
GCCAATTACAAACACGAGCTTATTGGCGAACGTTTACTCACTACCCCATCTCATTTTGCTTATTTTAAAATAGCCGAGGGTTGTAACCGTCCATGTTCGTTTTGCGCTATTCCGCTGATGCGTGGCAAGCACATGAGCAAGCCAATGGAAGAATTGGTTAACGAAGCCAAGATATTGGCTAAAAACGGAACCAAAGAGCTGATATTAATTGCCCAGGATCTTACTTATTATGGTTTAGACCTATACGGTGTTCGTAAGTTAGATGAACTAATGCGCCGTTTGTCGGATGTGCCAGGCATTGAATGGATCCGCCTGCAATACGCCTATCCTTCTGGCTTTCCGATGGAAATTTTAGATGCCATGAATGAACGCGACAACATTTGCAAATATCTGGATATGCCGCTACAGCACATTACCGATAACATGCTCAAATCGATGCGCCGTGGTACCACCAAGCAGAAAACCATCGATCTGGTTAACCAAATTCGCGACAAGGTGCCAAATATTGCCATGCGTACCACTTTAATATGCGGTTATCCGGGCGAAACTGAACGCGATTTTGAAGAAATGAAAGAATGGGTTGCCGAAACTAAATTTGATCGTTTAGGCTGTTTCACTTACTCACACGAAGAAAAAACACATGCCCATACTTTGGTTGATGATGTAGCTGAAGAAGTGAAACAACAGCGTGTTGATGATATCATGGAAATTCAGCAAGGCATTTCATTTGATATTAACCAGGAAAAAGTAGGCAAGACCTTTAAAGTACTCATTGATAAAAAAGAAGGCGATTTCTTTGTGGGCAGAACCGAATTCGATTCGCCTGAGGTAGATAATGAAGTGTTAATTGATGCCGCTACAGGTTATGCTGCCAACGGAAGCTTTGTTAACGTTAAGGTTGATAGAGCCGAGGATTTCGACTTATACGGAACAATTGTTTAATAAAATATAACTGATTAAAAATCCCGGGGCGCTGCTTTCGGGATTTTTGTTTTTTAAGCTATTTTTTTAATCATCAATTGCTCTGTAGCGAAAAGCATAGTTTATGCGTTTAATTAAAAAACCATAAAAGAACTATGAAAAAATTTCTGATTATCCTCTCTGTTATTTTTATTGTTAGTTTAGGCTGCAAAAAAGAAAACATTGGCGGTGGCGGCTTGTGTGCTTGTTCGCCAGTTATAAACCCGCCTTTAAGCCTGGTGATTAAAAATAGTGCGGATGTTGATTTACTCAACCCCAAAACTAAAGGTTACTTTGATAAAACCCAGATACAGCTTTATTCCAAAGATGCCAAGAACGTGATCAAACAGATCAATTTTGAAATACGTCAGCCTTTTGCCTATACCACTAATCTTAAAATAGATTATTATCAGCTTATTTCGAGCGAAATACCTTATTTATCTAAAAGCATTGATCAAACCTTTTACCTTAAGCTTGGCGATAACAAGCTATATGAGCTTAATTTAAAAGTAACCAATAATATGGTCGAAAAATTACTGATTGATAAAACAGAGGCACCAAAAGAAATCCAAACGGGTACAAATTCTTATCTGGATACCATTTACAGACTAAAAATTTCATAATCGTTAGTCAATCGTTCCCCTTTTTAATGAAAAAACTCCCGATCGTTGACCGGGAGTTTTTTTATCTAGTTTTTAGGTGCAGGCCTGTCTTTAATCTGGCTTGCTTTTAACCAGATTTTGGCGCCTTTAGCGTTTACATAATATTTTTCATTCTTTCCGTTAATGTAAACATCCGAACCATCGGGTGCCATTTTACCTTTCCAGGTTTTATCGGCTACCTTCGAGCTACCTTTTACAGCAACTTCGGCGGTTTTATTGCCAACAGATTTGGCTCCTTTACTAATGGCTTTACCAGTATGGTCTAATGCCTTACCGACTTCGGTTTTCTTCTTTTCTTGTGCGTTTACGCTAAGGGTTACACCGCCAATTAAGGCCATTGCCAATAAACCCATTACAAATTTCTTTTTCATGACAGCTATATTATTTTTTATGATAACAGCACCATTTGATTTTTGTTTGGTGCACAGCCATAAATTAAATAAACCTTATTGAAGCGGCTATACTTTTTGTAATGGCCAGCAAAGCAAGAAAGATTGTTAAGCACTTAGGTAATGTTATAGCAGCAGATTAACTTAACCATACAAAAAGATAGTAGCGGAAAGAAGGGCTATCGTAGCCGACGAGCACGAAACTTGCTTTACATTTTTTTGAAGCGCAGGGAAGCCCGGCTTAATTCAATTTTTCGGCCAATAATTTCATTTCTATTTGTGGCGAACGTTTCTCGTAAATGATGCTGTGAACAGCCTTACAGATGGGCATATCTACATTATACTCCTGGTTTTTGATGTGCATACATTTTGCTGCATAATAACCTTCGGCCACCATGTTCATTTCTAACTGTGCCGATTTTACGGTATAACCCTTCCCAACCATGTTACCAAAGGTGCGGTTGCGGCTAAACTGCGAGTAGGCCGTCACCAATAAATCGCCCAAATAGGCCGATTCTTTAATATCGCGATCAATGGGATGCACCACATCTACAAAGCGCTTTATTTCTCGTATAGCGTTGCTAATAAGCACTGCCTGAAAATTATCGCCATAACCAATGCCGTGGCAAATGCCGCTGGCTACTGCATAAATATTTTTTAAAACCGCAGCGTATTCTGTTCCGAAAATATCGTCAGAAACATTGGTTTTAATGTAACGGGTATTTAAAATTGACGCAAACACCGATGCTTTTTCCGTATCTGTACAGGCTATAGTAAGATAAGATAATTTCTCTAAAGCCACTTCTTCGGCATGGCACGGTCCGCTAACCACCAAAATATCGTGGTAAGGAATATCGTATTTTTCGTGCAAAAATTCACCGATTATCAGGTTATCTTCAGGTACAATGCCCTTAATGGCAGATACTATTTTCTTGCCTTTTAAATCGGCAGGTGTTATAGTTGATAATGTTTCCTTTAAAAAGGCTGCAGGCACGTTTAAAATAACGAAATCAGCCGATTTGATAATCGAACTGATATCAGACGAGATATTTTCCTGATCGAGTTTTAACTCAACAGAACTGAGGTAATGCGGATTGTGTTTAAATTTTTTAATGTGTTCAATGGCCGTCTCGTTACGCATCCACCAAAAAATTTCTTTCTCAGATAAATTATCTGCAAGCATTTTTACGATGGCAGTAGCCCAGCTCCCGCCCCCTATCATTGCTATTTTAGGTACCATGATTATAAAATAAAAATCCCGGTTTAATGTTTTAAACCGGGACAATTTAATTATTTATTATGGTTAAATATACCTTACTTCTTAGCCTCTTTGCTAAACAATTGGTCTTTAGATGTTTTTTCTACAACCATACCATCTTTCAATTTGTTCTGAATAGCAGAATAAGGACCGGTTACGATTTCGTTGCCAGCTTTAACACCCGATTTTACAATGATAAACTGATCGTTCTGGATACCTGTAGTTACTTCTGCCTTTTTAACTTTTTTGCTTTTAGCATCGTAAGTATAAACATATTGCTTAACCTTTTTATCAGTAAGTTTTGATTTCTGTTTATCGGTATTTTCCTGATTGCCCTGGTTATTGTTACTACCCGATTTTGCATTATCAGTAAATACTGACTGAATAGGAATGGCTAAGCCAGTTAACGATTCGCTTTCTATATCAACTGTTGCCGACATACCCGGACGGAAAATAGATTGTTGCTTACCTTCCATTTCTTCGCTGATCCTGATTTTTACCGAGAAGTTGGTTACCTGATCAACAGAAGTAGATACTGCAGTTCCAACCGCTGTTGAAGAACTTGCAATTTCGGTAACCACACCTCTGAATTTTTTATCAGAGAAGGCATCAACTTCAATTGAAGCTTTATCGCCAACCTTAACACGTGTAATGTCGTTCTCATTTACATCAACATTAACTTCCATTGATGATAAATTAGAAATACGCATAATTTCGGTACCCGCCATTTGCGAAGTTCCTAAAATACGGTCGCCCAACTCGATTGATAATTTAGACACCACACCATCAACAGGTGCATAAATGGTAGTTTTAGCTAAGTTAGCACCTGCTTCTTTAACATTTGCACCTGTTTGCTCTAAAGTAAACCTTGCACCGGTTACATTTTCTTTTGCACTGGCTAAATTAGCTTTAGCAGTTAAAAATGCAGCTTTAGCCGAATCAAACTCTGAAGCCGAAATTACCTTTTTATTAAAAAGCTCTACATTACGTTTATAGGTAGCCTCTGCATTAACGAAATTAGCCTGGTTTTGAGCAAGCTGTTGTTGCGCTGCAGCTACGCTGGCTTTTTGTGCATTAAAACTTGCCACAGTTCTTTCGTAACCCGATTGCAATACATCCGGACGTACTTTACAAAGTAATTGGCCTGCCTTAACAATATCGCCTTCTTTAACTTTTAGTTCTACCACCTCACCCGATACCTCAGAGCTTAATTTAACCTCGGTTTCTGGCTGGATTTTACCGCTTGCCGTAACTGTTTCCACAACAGTTTTATCTGATGCTTTTTCTGTAGTTACTTTTTCGGTTTTATCGCCACCAATTACACCAGCTAGTTTGAGTACAACCAGCAGCGCTACGATAGCAACTACGGTAATAATAATATGCTTCAGTTTCATAATTTATCTATTGTATTTCGTTTGTTTTATTAAAGTTGTAATGTTTTAAGGTTAAAACGTTGCAATGTTAGGCCCTAAACCCAAAGGGTTTTACCTTTATTTAAGCCTTAAAAAGTAATTTGTTTACCTAAGTAGTAATCAATAACCTTAGCCCTAAAAATAAGGTCATATTTTGCTTGTATAAAATCTATTTCCGCCTTGTTTCTATTGGTTTGGGCTGTACTATAATCTAATGAGTTTACCAAACCTACATTGTAACGTTGTTCAACTACGTAAAAAGCATCTTTTTGCGCATTAAAAGCATTTTGGGTAGAAGCATAACGGCTTTCAGCTGCCTTTAAATCGGTGGTAGCCTGAAAAATAACTTTATTCAGATTATTCTTAGCCAGTTGTTCCTGAACTAAATTATTCTGGTAAGTAATTTTAGCTTTACGTACACTTGAGCGGGCAGTAAAACCATTAAAAATAGGAATTTGAAGGCTCATACCTATGCTTTGTCCTAATCTTTGATCTATTTGATCTGCGAATGAAGCTTGAGGAGTTAGTCCGTTATAGTTAAATTGATAAGAATACGAGGTATTTAATCCTGCACCCAGGCTTAGTGAAGGCGAATATGCTCCCTTTGCCACAGCGATGGCTTGCTTTGCAGCTAACGCTCTTAAACTGGCCAGCTTAATATCAGGAAAAATATTCAGTGCATTGTTATAAATTTCTTCAGCACTTACAGTTGTTGATGCTGTTTTAATGTTATCAATTAAAGGTGCCTGTACAACAAATTTTTGGCTGGGCTGCATTTCCATTAACTGTCCTAATGTTAGGTATGAAATTGAAAGTGCATTTTGTGCATTCGTTAAGTTAAGCTCAGCAGTAGCTGCCTGAGATTTAGCCTGAGAAACATCAGCCAGTGTTTTGTTCCCCGCATCAAGCAAGGCATTCTCCCGGGCTAAGGTTTTTCTGGCAATATCCAATTGGTCTTTAGAAGCACGTTCCAGATCTGTATTATATAACACCTGAAGATAGGCATTAACTACATTTAAAATCAAATCGTTTTTAACCTTTTCTATATTACTTTTATCAGCATCTAAAAGAATTTTGTTCTGTCTGATTTGGTTTATTTTGGTAAAACCCTGAAATAAATCAACATTAGTACTCAAATTACCACTTGTGTATAGCGATGTTTGATTGGTAACCTGGAAAGTTGTTTGATCCAAACCACGTCCAAACGTTAAATTAGGATTTACGCTTGCATTTAAATTAGGATAAAGCGCATATTTTGATTGTGTTAAATTTTCCTCAGTTATAGCAGCGCTGAATTGGGCTTGTTTAATGGTCAGGTTATTTTTTAAAGTATTTTCAACAGCTTGCTGAATGGTGATTACTTGTTGGGCATTGACAATATTGACAAAACCGAGCGCAGCAACAAAAGTAAAACCGGTAATAAACTTCTTCTTGGTAAACATCTTCATAATTTGTTTCAAATCTATATAAACAACTTTAATAATTTCAATCTGTACAGGCATTTACTAACTTTGAGCTTAAATGTACCTGATCAAATCACCGCTTCTGCTAAAATGGTATTACCCATCACTGTTATGGAATAAATCCCGCACCGAAAAAGTTATTTATCTGACCTTTGACGATGGACCCATACCCAATGTTACAGATTTTGTATTAAAAACTTTAAAAGTCTTTAATGCAAAAGCTACATTTTTTTGCATCGGCGACAATATTGTAAAACACCCCGAAGTTTTTGAACGTGTAAAAACCGATGGGCATGCCATTGGTAACCACACTTTCAATCATTTAAAAGGGTGGAAAACCGATGATGAAACCTACCTTCAAAACACACTAAAATGCCAGGAACTTACCCAAACCAATCTTTTCCGGCCACCTTATGGGAGAATTAAAAAGAGCCAGGTTAAGAGTTTGGAATCGTTAGTTTGGAGTCCGGAGTCTGACTCCAAACTGAAAACTGAAAACTCCCAACTGCAAATTGTAATGTGGGATGTGCTCAGTGGCGATTTCGACATTAATCTTTCGCCCGAAAAATGCTATAAAAACGTGATTAAACATACCGAAAACGGCTCTATAATTGTTTTTCACGATAGTTTAAAAGCATTCGACCGTTTAGCATACGCACTTCCCAAAGTTTTAGCCTATTTTACTGAAAGGGGTTTCACTTTCGCTACACTTTAGCGATAGTTATGCCAGAACTGTTTATACCTACCGTAACTGGCAAAAACAAGCTTTTAGTCAGGTAGTCAATTTTCAGCTGTTCAAAAACGGACAAAACTGTACGGTAATGAACGGTTATGAAATCAAGAAATACTAAAGTTTTGAAGCAATTACCAATCATTTACCTGGTTAATCTTTCGATGTGATTGTTGCGTTTTATGACTTGTCATTAACACTAAATTTCATAGTTTAGAACAATTCCAAATTGCGCAATTGCCTGCTTAAATTACATTTAAAGCTTGCTTTTTGTTATTTTTGTTTTATCCAAAAATTCATTTTTTTTGGTCGATAACCACAAATTAATTACAAATAATAGTATTCTTTTGGGAAAGGTGTATTTTATTACGCAAAACTTAGCGAAAAAAGAATAAAATATCTAAGATGAGTATTTATAACGATTATATCCAGGAGATTGAGGAGAGAAAAACCCAAGGTCTTCACCCTAAACCTATTGATGGCGCCGAATTATTGAGCGAAATCATCGATCAGATCAAAAATGTAAATAATTTTAACAGAGCAGATGCTGTTAATTTTTTCATCTACAATACCCTGCCGGGCACTACCGCTGCAGCTGGTGTAAAAGCACAATTCTTAAAAGAAATTATTACCGGTGAAGCTGTTGTTGCAGAAATTACACCTGATTTTGCTTTCGAACTGTTATCACACATGAAGGGTGGCCCTTCTATCAAAGTTTTATTGGATATTGCTTTGGCTGATAATGGTGATAAAGCCCATAAAGCAGCAGATGTACTTAAAACACAGGTTTTCTTGTACGATGCTGATACTGATCGTTTAAAAGAAGCTTATAACAATGGCAATGACATTGCTAAAGAAATATTAGAAAGTTACGCTAAAGCCGAATTCTTTACAGAATTGCCTGCTGTTGCTGAAGAAATTAAAGTGGTAACCTTTATTGCTGGTATTGGCGATATTTCTACTGATTTATTATCTCCAGGTAACCAGGCGCACTCGCGTTCAGATCGCGAATTGCATGGTAAATGCATGATTACACCAGAAGCTCAGGAACAAATTCGCGCGTTACAGGCACAACACCCCGATAAAAGTGTGATGCTGGTAGCCGAAAAAGGCACCATGGGCGTAGGTTCTTCACGTATGTCGGGCGTAAACAATGTGGCACTTTGGACAGGTAAACAATCGAGCCCTTATGTTCCTTTTGTAAACATTGCACCAATTGTAGGTGGTACCAATGGTATTTCGCCAATTTTCTTAACCACAGTTGATGTAACCGGCGGTATTGGTATCGACCTTAAAAACTGGGTAAAGAAAACTGACGAGAACGGTAATGTTGTTCGCAATGAAAATGATGAACCTGTTTTAGAGCAAGCATTTTCTGTTGAAACCGGAACTGTACTTACCATCAATACAAAAACTAAAAAATTATACAGCGGAGATCAGGAGCTGATTGATATTGCAAAAGCATTGACTCCTCAAAAAATGGAATTTATCAAAGCAGGTGGTTCTTATGCCATCGTTTTCGGTAAAAAAATCCAAACATTTGCGGCCAAAACTTTAGGTATCGAGGCTCAGTTGGTATTTGCTCCGGCTAAAGAAGTATCTATCGAAGGTCAGGGTTTAACTGCTGTAGAAAAGATATTCAATAGAAACGCTGTAGGTTTAACCCCAGGTAAGATTCTACATGCCGGTTCTGATGTTCGTGTAGAAGTAAACATTGTAGGTTCGCAAGATACTACCGGTTTAATGACTGCTCAGGAATTAGAGGCAATGGCTGCTACAGTTATTTCTCCGATTGTTGATGGCGCTTATCAGTCAGGTTGCCATACGGCATCTGTTTGGGATAAAAAAGCACAGGCAAACATCCCTAAACTGATGAAGTTTATGAACGACTTTGGTGTGATTACAGCCCGTGACCCTAAAGGTACTTATCATTCAATGACCGACGTTATTCACAAAGTACTGAACGACATCACCATTGATGAGTGGGCAATTATTATCGGTGGCGACTCGCATACCCGTATGTCTAAAGGTGTAGCTTTCGGTGCCGATTCTGGTACGGTAGCTTTAGCACTGGCAACTGGCGAGGCATCTATGCCAATTCCGGAGTCGGTAAAAGTTACGTTCAAAGGTGAAATGAAACAACACATGGATTTCCGTGATGTGGTTCATGCTACGCAATTGCAGATGTTGCAGCAGTTTGATGGCGAAAACGTATTCCAGGGTCGGATTATTGAGGTGCATATTGGTACTTTATTAGCTGACCAGGCCTTTACTTTTACAGACTGGACCGCAGAGATGAAAGCAAAAGCTTCAATCTGTATTTCTCAGGACGATACTTTAATCCAGTCTTTAGAAATTGCCAAAAACCGTATTCAAATCATGATAGACAAGGGTATGGACAACCATAACCAGGTTTTACAAGGTTTGATTAATAAAGCAAATAAACGCATTGAGGAAATTAAAACTGGTATCAAACCAGCTTTAACACCAGACGATAACGCCAAATATTACGCTGAAGTAGTAATTGATCTTGATCTGATTCAGGAACCAATGATTGCCGATCCGGATGTGAATAACGCCGATGTTTCTAAACGTTATACGCATGATACCATTAGAGATTTAACTTTCTACGGTGGCGATAAAAAAGTAGACCTTGGTTTCGTTGGCTCATGCATGGTGCATAAGGATGACTTGAAAATCGTTTCTCAAATGTTAAAAAACATAGAGACACAAACTGGTAAAGTAGAATTCAAAGCACCATTGGTAGTTGCAGCTCCGACTTACAATATCATTGATGAATTGAAAGCAGAAGGTGATTGGGAATATTTACAAAGATATTCTGGATTCGAGTTCAGCGATGCATTACCTAAAAGCACAGCGCGTACCGAGTACGAAAACATTATGTATTTAGAGCGTCCGGGTTGTAACCTTTGTATGGGTAACCAGGAAAAAGCGGCTAAAGGTGATACGGTAATGGCTACTTCAACTCGCTTGTTCCAGGGCCGTGTAGTAGAAGATAAAGATGGTAAAAAAGGAGAGTCTTTACTGGCATCTACGCCGGTAGTTGTTCTTTCAGCTATCCTAGGTCGTATTCCAAGCATTGAAGAATATAAAGTAGCGGTAGAAGGCATCAACTTAACCAAGTTTACCCCTATTTCTACCAAACAATAAGAAACAAAAAAACATATCATTTGTTAAATACACGAAAAGGCTATCTGAGATTTCAGATAGCCTTTTCTTTTGTAAAAATAGTTGCATAGAATGGTTTTAAATAACACATTATGACAAATCTCAAAAATAAGTGTGTTTAAAATTGTGTAATTTAGATAGTACCTTATTGACAATAATTATAAAAAATTAAAGTATGGCTTTTGATATAGACATGATTAAAAAGGTTTATGCAAACTTTGGCAGCCGCGTTGAGGCTGCACGCAAAGTTGTTGGCAGACCTTTAACCTTATCTGAAAAAATATTGTATGCACACCTTTGGGATGGAGATCCTAAAACGGCGTTTAAACGTGGGTCTGACTATGTAGATTTTGCACCAGACCGTGTAGCGATGCAAGATGCAACAGCACAGATGGCATTATTGCAGTTTATGCAGGCAGGTCGTCCGCAGGTTGCTGTTCCCTCTACGGTTCACTGCGATCACTTAATTACGGCTAAAGAAGGTGCTGCAATAGATTTACCTCATGCCAAAACCGAGAGTGCAGAAGTTTTTGATTTCTTATCATCTGTGTCCAACAAATACGGCATCGGTTTCTGGAAACCAGGTGCAGGTATTATTCACCAGGTTGTTTTAGAAAATTACGCATTTCCGGGTGGAATGATGATTGGTACCGACTCGCACACTGTAAATGCAGGTGGTTTAGGTATGGTTGCCATTGGTGTTGGTGGTGCTGATGCCTGCGATGTTATGGCTGGTTTACCATGGGAGCTCAAATTCCCTAAATTAATCGGTGTAAAGTTAACCGGTAAATTAAACGGCTGGACTGCTGCCAAAGATGTGATACTTAAAGTTGCTGGTATTTTAACTGTAAAAGGTGGTACAGGCGCAATTGTAGAATATTTTGGCGATGGAGCTACATCGATGAGCTGTACTGGTAAAGGTACCATTTGTAACATGGGAGCTGAAATCGGTGCAACTACTTCTACCTTCGGCTACGACGAGAGCATGGAGCGTTATTTACGCGCCACAGGCAGAAACGAAGTGGCCAATGAAGCCAACAAAATTGCTGCATATTTAACAGGTGATGATGAAGTTTATGCCAATCCTGAAAACTATTTCGATCAGGTTATTGAGATTGATTTAGATACTTTAGAACCTTACTTAAACGGTCCTTTTACACCAGATTTAGCTACTCCGGTTTCGCAAATGAAAACTGAAGCAGAGAAAAATGGCTGGCCATTAAAAGTAGAATGGGGTTTAATTGGTTCTTGTACCAACTCTTCTTACGAAGATTTATCGAGAGCAGCATCTATTGCCAACCAGGCCATTGCTAAAGGTTTAGTAACAAAAGCCGAATTTGGTATTAACCCGGGTTCAGAGCAGGTTCGTTATACTGCAGACCGCGATGGCTATTTAAAAACTTTCGAAGATTTAAATGCGACTATCTTTACCAACGCTTGCGGACCATGTATAGGTATGTGGGATCGTACGGGTGCAGAAAAAGCAGAAAAAAATACCATTGTACACTCGTTTAACAGAAATTTTGCTAAACGCGCCGATGGTAACCCAAATACTTACGCATTTGTAGCTTCGCCAGAAATGGTGGCGGCGATAGCCATTTCGGGTAATTTAGGATTTAACCCGTTAACAGACACTTTAACAAACGATAAAGGCGAGCAGGTTAAACTAGACCCGCCTACCGGTTATGAATTACCTACTAAGGGCTTTGCTGTAGAAGATGCAGGTTATCAGGCCCCGGCTGCTGATGGTTCGAAAGTAGAAGTTCTGGTTTCGCCAACCTCGCACCGTTTACAATTGCTAGATCCGTTTACACCTTGGGAAGGTACTGACCTTAAAGGCTTAAAATTATTAATTAAAGCCAAAGGAAAATGTACAACCGATCATATTTCGATGGCTGGTCCGTGGTTAAAATTCCGTGGTCACTTAGATAACATTTCTAACAACATGTTAATTGGTGCAGTTAATTACTTCAACGATAAAACAGATACCGTTAAAAACGAATTAACGGGCGAATATGGCCCTGTTCCGGCTACGCAACGCGATTACAAAGCTGCAGGCTTGGGTTCTATTGTTGTTGGTGATGAAAACTATGGTGAAGGGTCATCTCGCGAGCACGCAGCGATGGAGCCTCGTCATTTAGGTGTTCGTGCAGTATTGGTTAAATCTTTTGCCCGTATCCACGAAACCAACCTTAAAAAACAAGGTATGCTTGGCTTAACTTTTGCCGATAAAGATGATTACGATAAAATCTTAGAAGATGATACGATCGACATTTTAGGCTTAACTGAGTTTGCTCCTGATAAACCATTAACATTGGTATTACACCATGCGGATGGTACTACGGATCAGTTCCCGGTTAACCATAGCTACAACGCGCAACAAATAGACTGGTTTAAAGCTGGTGGCGCATTGAACATTATCAGAGCTGAGGCTGCCGCAAAAGCTGCGCTTTAGTCTGAAATTTAGAAATCGGTAGTCCGAAGTCTGAGTTTATAATATCAATCCCGTTTTGAGTAAAATCAGAACGGGATTTTTTATTTGTAAAACACAATAATAAATCTATTTTTGCCTGCTAAAACAAACAAATCAAATTAATGAAAAAGCTCTTTCTTTGTGCCATTACGGCCATGACTTTCCTTTGTGCAAAAGCGCAGGATGCCCAGAACACGATTAAAATTAACCCCTTAAGTGCACTATTAAAAACAGGTTCGGTATTTTACGAACGTAAACTAAATGACGGTGTTTCATTGCAACTTGGAGTGGCTTATACTGGCTTAAAATTAGATGACGTTAAATTTACAGGTGTTGCCATTACACCTGAAGTTCGTTTCTACTTAAAACAAAAAGCAATTAGTGGCTTATACGCAGCTCCTTTTTTGAGATATCAGGATTATACAGTTTCTGATGGCGGAGATAAAGGAAATTACAATTCGTTTGGTGGTGGTGTAGTAATGGGCCGCCAATGGGTATATGGTAGCGGTTTTGTTCTCGACATTTTCTTTGGACCAAGTTACAATAATGGTAATTACAAAGCTACACAAGGTAATAACGAACCTGATATTAAGGGAGGTATTGAAGGTTTTGGTCTTCGTACAGGTATTGCCCTTGGTTTCGGTTTTTAATCTATAAAAGCATTATTATAATCCCGTTCTGTTTATTCAGGGCGGGATTTTTTATCATACGCACACCTTTATTATTTCATGAAAAAACTATTACTATCATTAGGGATCTTAACCCTCATTAACCTAAGCTCCTGCAAAAAAGATGAGACGACAAGCAATACCATTGTTGGAAAATGGCAAATTGATTCTTACATCATTACCAATTTTGAAAACACAGGCAAGGATCAGGATGACACCAAAGGAGAAAGCCCGAGGCCAACTTTAGAATTTAAGGAAGACGGTAATTTACATGCCATTTTCTATTTCAAAGATCTTCCCGGAAATAATCAAAATACGATAGAAGATGTTCAAGTAAAGTATACCTTAAATGGAGACAAACTAAACCTGAGCGGAAATTTAGCTTTTAACCATAACAGCTTTACCTTTTCTATATCAAACAATATATTAATCCTGAAAAGAACTGATGTTTCCAGTATCGGGAATAAGGATTCGGGAACATACATAGAATACACAACCATTAAGACAACCAGAATAAAGTAATTTTCTCAAAAGACTTAAACCGTATAAATCCCGTTTTGTTAAATCAAAGCGGGATTTTTTATTTTAGAGTCATGTTAAATTATTGCTTTTGAGTTTGGTTACTCCACTTCGTTTACTAACGGCTCTTTAAATTCATAACCACAATCGTAACAGTGGTAACATTTATTTGCCTGAATTGGCGTAGTAAAGGTTAAAAAGGCTAATATGGTAGCCCAAAGACTGTATTTTTGATCTGTTGCCATTCCATAACCTACATTTTTAGACCCACAATTGATGCAGGCAACACGATTAAGATCTTCTTCCATATCGGTAACTTCATCCCTATGTTGGCTAACAGTTTCACTATGATCCTCGGCCAGCAAAGCGTTAATTGCCTCCACGTCTCTTTCAAAAACGATTAGTTTAACACCACCAATGGCCTGATTATATAAAGGGTTAAGTGTAGCCACATTTTCATCAGCAAGAAAGCAAGAAAACCCACTATCTTCTAACCTGGCTTTGATAATATTGGCTTCTATGGGGTTATAATAGGTACTGTAAACTATGGTTCTGTCGTTCATTAATGAGGTTTCTTGTAAGCGTAAATATAAAAATCTTTACTTAGATAGATTTTTATAAGATTTGTTACCAAAACTTAAGGTACCGCCACAAAGCAAAATTATTGGTCCTAAAAAGAAAAAACGCCTTACCTCAACCTATGCACCAGAAGATGTTAGGCTTTTAAAAACTCCTGCCACCAGTAGCCAGAATACTTTATAGTACGTTTCAAAGTATGGAAATCGGTGTAAACCAGGCCAAACCGTGCATTAAAACCTTCAGCCCATTCGAAATTATCCATCAACGTCCAGGCCATATAACCGGTGATATTCATACCCTCGTTCTTAGCCTTTAACAAAGCACTTAAGTATAGCTTAAAATAGTCGATCCGCTCTGCGTCAACAACATTTCCGTTGTTTAGTTTATCATGATAGGCCGCACCATTTTCGGTAATCATTATATTTTTGACATTGGGATAGCTTGCAAATTGCTTAATAATATTGTAAAAGCTGTCGGCATTTATTTCCCAGCCCATTGCCGTATGCGGCTTTTTTCTGCCTTTAGCTTTTACTTCCCAGGCCTGTATTACCGGGATAAAGGCATTGTATTTTACGGTTAAAGGAAAATAATTTTGCAGGCCTATAAAATCGAAGTCAAACTTCATTCTATCCTGCAGTCGCCAGGTACCGTATTCCATCTGAAATTTCTCGAGTACATCCCAATCGGCCGTTGGAAAGCCCATGCCTTGAGTAGGTTCGACAAATAAACGGTTCATTAAACAATCTACCCGTTTAGCAGCCAGTATATCATTATCACTCTGGGTATAAGGCAGTATTTCGGAGCAGGAATAGGTAGTGCCAATATTGGCTTTAGCTATCTCGGCACGTAAAATTTTGCCTCCTTCGGCCTGCGCCAGGGCTGTATGCAAAACTGCCGGAAAAAAATTGCTCAAACCAGTTTTACCGGGAGCATGTACGCCCAGCATGTAGCCCAAAGAGGTGTAGCCGAAAGGTTCGTTCAGTACAATCCAGTTTTTTACTTTATCGCCATATTCCAACGCACAGATGCTCACAAAAGCATTAAAAGCTGCATTAATGCTAAAGCTGGTCCAGCCTCCTTCGTCTTCAAGGACCTGAGGCAAATCCCAGTGGTAAAGGGTAACATAAGGCGTAATCCCCTGGGTAAGGCACTCATCGATCAGGTTATGGTAAAAGCGGATCCCTTCCTGATTTACTTCTCCCCTTCCGTGTGGCAAAATCCTCGACCAGGCAATAGAGAACCTGAACACTTTAAAACCAAGCAGTTTTACCATTGCAACATCCTCTACATACCGGTGGTAAAAATCGCAGGCGGGATCTAATTTATGGTTCCTTTTTATTTTGCCGTTTTTTGCAGCGAAAGTATCCCATATAGAAGGGCCTTTGCCATACTGGCTTGCTGCACCTTCTATTTGCACGGCAGCTGCAGCCACGCCCCAGGTAAATTTCGGACCAAAATCACTTGCCTTAATCATTTGTTATCCATTAATTGCCATAAGTTGCAAGTTTAATATTAACAAATCATTAATTGTCAGGCCAATAGTTATTTTAACCTATTTATTACCAAAACAATTCATCATTATGGCGCTTTTAGAACCGCTGTGTCTTGCGCCAGCAATGGCACTTTATAATTACCGGTATCTAAACTTACTTTGGGCAATAGTTTCTTTATTTTCAATAAATCGGCCTTGTTTATATTGGTTTGGTACAAATAGAGGAACTTCAGGTTTTTAGATTTTTTAAGCTGGTTAATACCGTTGGCGGTAATCTTTGTACCTACCAAACTAAGCGATTGCAGCTGTTCTAAATCTTTAAGTTTTGCTAACCCGGCATCGGTAACAGCTGTATAGTTTAAACTAAGGCGGGTTAAGTTTTTACAATCTTTAATTGCATCGAGGGTTTGGTCGGTAACCTTTCCGTTTTCTAATTTAAGCCAGGTTAACTGCTTTTTTATCGATTTGATCAAATCCTGAACCTCTTTACCCATAGAAACGGCGTTGATAAAGTTCGCTGATAAATAATTGGTGTTCTGTGCAACCGGAAAAACTGAGATGCCTAAACTGGTGAATTGTTGCAATACCTTCTCGTCAACTGCACCCACCTCTTCTGATGGAATTTCGCTGGCTGTAGTTTCTCCCGCTACGGTTTCGCCTTTTTGTAAAGCCGCCAAAACTGGTTTGATGATTTCGGGCTGAGGCAATTCTTTAAATTTCTTTTTAAAATCTGCCCCATTATCAATCCACCATTTTAATAAAGCAATTTCGTTTGCTGTTAGTTGAGGTTTCTCTTTCGGTGCCATATGATCATCATGGGTTAAAGGAAGCAACAACCTTTTAATCAACTCACTTTCATCGGCTTTGCCTTTTACAAGCGTATGTCCGTCTTCACCACCTTTTAAAATAAATACTTCCTGATCGAGACGTAATTTGCCCTTCTGTTTTTCACTTCCATGACAACTATAGCAACGGCTTTTCAAAAGTGGCTGAATGGCGTGCTGATAAACAAAGGCTTCCTGAATATTGGCAATTGGCGGAATTGCTGCACCAACCTTCGCACCATCAGATTTTAACGGTGCAGTTAAATAATCGGCACCATGTGTTAATGAACCTCCGAAATGCCCTGTAACAGAAATCAGAATGATTAAAACGCCACTAATGCTTCCTAATATTACATTGGATTTAACCTTTTGATGAATGATCAGCAAAATAAGCGATAAAACTGCAACACTAATACCCATCCACTGATGATTACTCACCAGCTTGCCGTCATAATCTCCGCCATTGGCCAAAAAATATCCGGTAAGGCAGGAAACAACAGCGCTAAGCATCCCCAGCAAAAGCATGATGGGGAGTGCGGGTTTTAAGCTGGAAAATCTTGTCCAAAACGACAAAATGATACAAATACAGGCTAGTAGCAATATACCAATTGGAAGATGTACAAAAACAGGGTGAAAGCGACCGAAAAACTCTAGCATCTTTTAATTATTGGTATCTCTTTCTTAATAAATTCATCATATACACATTTATTGCCCATTGATCGGCAACAGGCTGACGGGTATAGGGCAAGGTAGGCATATAATCGGCCGGACCAAATTCAGTTAATATGGTCATTCGCTCGCCATTTTGTTTTTTTCGTGCAATCACTTTATCCCACCAGGTCAGGTGGGCTTCGATTACCTTGTTCCACTCAGGTGCCCGCGGATCGTTAACCTGTGGTCCTTCGGGATGCCCTACCCTGGAATGGATATGATCTGTTTTTTCTAAAATAAAATCTATGGTTTGTTTCTGATCGGACAATAAGCTTTCGTGCACATTACACCAGTGCGAAATATCTAAAGTAAACCTAACTTCCGGATTTTTTTCGGCAAAGTTTTTAGCAATTGGTGCTGCAAACATCATTCTTCCGCGGTGTGTTTCATGATAAATAGGAATCCCCGAAGTTTTTCTTTTGGCGGTTACATAATCAATTATCTGTTTATTTTCTTCATAACTAAAATAATCTTTACCCGAATGGCAGTTGATATACACCGGCTTTTGATAGGTATTGGCACAAATGGCATCTAAGCTACTTTTAAAGGAAGCAAAATGCTCTTTAATATTCGATTGCGATCCTGCACATAAAAAACCTATTTCCAATTTATGCTTTTTTACGGCATCGAAAAGTTCTTTCACGGCGTTGGCTTCGCCCGGCCACCATACCTCAATGCCTTCGTAGCCTTCTTTTTTTGCCGCTGCACAAAATTCATCTCTCGTGCCTTCAAAACCCCAGTCGGTTTGCATAAACAATAATTCGTAGCCTGCTTTTGCCTTTACATTGGTAACTTCGCTTGCATTTATATTATTAATAGGTGCCAAAAATGAGGCTGCCGTTACAACGGCTGTATTTTGCAAAAATTTTCTTCTGGTTTGAGACATATTTTATTGGTTCATTATCGTTAGTTCAAGGGTTCATTCGTTCAATAGTTCATTAGTTCATTAGTTCATTAGCCATTGGGTTCATTACCAAATCCTACATTTCGAACTGAAGGGTTACTGTAAGCGTGGTGGCTTGAGCAACCTATCTATTGGTTCACTTGTTCATTCATTAGTTATTGCAAATTGTTAACTGTTAATTGGTTTTGGTTATCGATTATCCTTTAAGCCACAATCTCCGATATCACTTTACCGCCCACATCAGTTAGCCTAAACGGGCGCCCCTGGAATGGGTAAGTAAATTGTTCGTGGTTAAAACCCAATTGGTTTAAGATTGTTGCCTGAATATCAAAAGCATCAACTTTTCCGCTGATGGCACTATAACCAATTTCATCGGTTTCGCCGTGTGTAAATCCTTTTTTTACACCGCCACCGGCCATCCAGATGGTAAAGGCTTCGGTGTGGTGATCTCTTCCTTTAAACGGATTTTGAATACCATTCCGGTTTTCCATCATTGGTGTACGCCCGAATTCGCCGCCCCAAACCACCAGTGTTTCTTCTAAAAGACCGCGCTGCTTTAAATCGAGCAGCAAAGCGGTAATTGGCCGGTCAATGCTTCTGCACTTATTTTTTAGGCCGATATTGAGCGAGTTATTCGGATTATCGCCATGTGCATCCCAACCCCAATCGAACAGCTGAATGTAACGCACTCCTTTTTCTACCAGTTTGCGTGCAAGCAACACATTATTGGCAAAACAGGCTTTACCTGGCTGTGTACCATACATTTCGTGGATATAAGCTGGTTCATCGTTAATATTCATCACCTCGGGGGCCGATATCTGCATGCGGTAAGCCATTTCGTATTGTGCTATCCGCGATAAAATTTCGGGATCATTGTACTCCTGATATTGTTGTTCGTTGGCTTTGTTAATGGCATCGATAGAAGCTTTGCGCAAATCGCGGTTCATACCATCGGGATCTTTGATAAAGAGTACCGGATCGCCCTCGCTCCGGCATTGCACGCCCTGATAAACCGAAGGTAGAAAGCCGCTGCCCCAAACGCTTTTTCCGGCGTCGGGAAAACTTCCGCCGCTGGTAAGCACTACATAGCCTGGCAAATTCTGATTTTCGGAACCTAAACCATAAGTTACCCAGCTACCCATACTCGGCCTACCCAAACGTGGCGATCCGGTATGCACCAAAAGTTGTGCAGGCGCATGGTTAAACTGATCTGTTTTTACTGCTTTTAAAAAACTTACATCGTCTACCATGGTAGAAAAGTGAGGCAGGTTATCGCTCACCAAAGCTCCTGATTGCCCATGTTTGGCAAAATTAGCCTGTGGGCCCAGCATTTTGGGTACGCCTGTAATGAAGGCAAATTTCTTACCAGCAAGTAACGAAGGCGGACAATCCTGACCATCCATTTTCATTAGTTCGGGTTTAAAATCGAATAATTCCAACTGTGATGGTGCACCGGCCATGTGCAGGTAAATTACGCTCTTTGCCTTGCCTACCAATGGCGGCGATTTTGGCAATAACGGATGCGCCGGATCGTAAGCAATTTTAGTTTGCGGACTTGAAAAAAGATTACCACAACTGCCCAGTAATGAGCCCATGGCCAAAGCCCCTAAACCCATTGCGCTTTCTTTTAAAAAATGTCGCCTCGAATGCAGTCGGGCATTGGCCTCTTGTGCTTCCTTAATTAATCTGTGTGCGTTTAGCTCGTCTCTTGTCATAACCGTCCCTTAATTTTTGGTAACTACCTCATCCAGGTTTAACATGGCATTGGCCACTAAAACCATCGCTGCTTCTTCTGGCTTAAATTTCTTATGCTTATCGCCCATAAATGCCGATGCATCGGCTGCATTTTTTCTAAATGCCTGGAGGGCCTTTGTATACAGCTCTTCAAATACTTTTAACCTGTTTTCCGGAATAGCTTTATACAACATCAATTCATATCCTTTCGAAATTTTAGCTGCATTGGTGCTCCCTCCTACTTTTTCCATTCGTAAGGCTAATTTTCTGGCCAAATCAATATAAACGCTATCATTTAGGGTAACCAGTGCCTGCAAAGGCGTATTGGTGCGAATACGCCTTGGGCTGCAGACCACTCTGGATGCACCATCGAAAGCAATAGATGAGGGATATGGCGCCGTGCGTTTCCAATAGGTATATATTCCTCTCCGGTATTGGTCTTCGCCTCCGCTTGTTTGCCATTTTGCTCCATTATACGGCGAAAACCATATGCCTTCGGGTTGCCATGGCATTACCGGCGGACCATACATTTTATTACTTAAAACACCACAAACGGCCAAACTCTGGTCCCTGATCTGTTCTGCACTTAGTCTCACCCTCGAACCACGTGCATAGAATTTATTAAAAAGATCTTTTTCTTTTATTTCTTCGGTTACTTTACTATCCTGACGATAGGTGGCCATCATCACCATTTCTTTGAGCATTTTTTTAACACTCCAATGGTATTGGTGCATAAACTGATAGGCCATAAAATCAAGCAGCTCCTGATGGGTTGGTGCCATACCTTGTGTACCCATATCTTCTAATGTTTCTACCAAACCGGCACCATACAACTGCTCCCATAACCGGTTAACCATAGTTCTCGATACCAGCGGATTTCGCTTATCGGTAAGCCACATGGCAAGTCCCATCCTATTATCGGGCGCATTTTTAGGCATAGCAAAAGCCAAAGAATTGGGTACGCCAACTTTTACTTCCTTACCTTTAGAGGTCCAGGCGCCACGTTCAAACACGTAGTTTTTACGCTGCATACTTAATGGATTTTCGACCATAACTGGTGTTGTTGGTACAGCGGCATTCATTAAATTGGTAAATGTTTTTTTATAGGCCAGATAATCCGAGTTACCCTGGCCCGGAAACTTCTGTGTAAAATAAAACCAGTCGAAATACACCATAAACTCATCAGGATTTTTTACTGATGGATTGCTATATTTTAAATACACATCTTTTACCCCACTTTGCTTAGGAAAATCGATGGTTACATTTTCATAGCCTTTAGTTTGCGCTACCTTCCACGATTTTACAAGCGGTCCGTTAGGCGAACCTAAATGCAGGCTCATGGCACCATTTTCCTTGCTGCAATTGTAACGCAGTATCAGTTGATCAACATTTTGGAGGTTAACCGATTTTAACCTTGCAGATGAACTGTTTTTAAAGAATAGTGCAATATTGTGATTGCCAATTACCGAATTCACCAGTTCATCGGCTGTTGTAGAGTTTATAGCCGGCTGACCAGTTTTTAAGAACAATTCTACCTCAGCTGCCCGCTCTTTACCCGCCACATCCTTAACCCAGCTGGTTAAATGATTCAGTTCATTTTTAAGACTGTCGTTAAAATTTTTAAGTAAAGGATACTCTGCCGATACATCTTCATCTCTTGTATTGTTAAAATACGACATGAATTTATAATACTCATCGTGTTTAAAAGGATCGTAAGGATGGCTATGACATTGTACACATGAGAAAGTGGTACTCATTAAGCCTTCCCAGGTGGCATTTACCCGATCCAGCACTGCTGCCGTTCTAAACTCCTCATTATTTGTTCCCCCTTCATCGTTTGTAGGGGTATTTCGGCTAAATGCAGTAGCAATATATTGGGCATCGGTTGGCTTGGCAAACAAATCACCTGCAATCTGATCGGTAATAAACCTATCGTAAGGCATATCGGCATTATAAGCCTTAATTACCCAATCACGGTAGCTCCAGATGTTCCGGTTAGGATCGCTCTCATATCCCTTTGTATCGGCATAACGGGCAATATCCAGCCACATAGAAGCCCAGCGTTCGCCAAATTTAGACGATGCCAGCAAACTATCTACTAAAACATTATAGGCCTTTTGCTCGTCTTTACTGTTCAGGTAAAATTTCGCCAGTTTATCCGATGGATAAGTACCAATCAGATCTAAACTAACCCTTCTGAGTAAAGTAGCCTTATCGGCAGTTTTGGACGGTGCCAGTTTATTTTCTTCCAGTTTGGCAAAAATAAATTTATCCAGGTCGTTACGTACCCAATCGTTATCTACATCTGGCAATGCTGTTGGTTTTACACTTACATAGGCCCAATGATTACCCCACTTTGCACCTTGTTTAACCCAGCTACTAAGAATGTCTATTTCATCGTTATTTAAAGCCGGATGTTTATAGGGCATCCTTTCTTCAGGATCGTTAGATTTAAGGCGCTTGATAAACTCACTATCGTTGGGATTGCCCGGAATGATGGCTGGTTTGCCGCTTTTGGTATTGGCCAACGCTTCGTCTCTAAACAACACGCTAAAACCACCCTGTTGCTTAACACCGCCATGGCAAGCAATACACTTCTTATTGAGTATTGGCTTAACCTGCGAGTTAAAATCGATTTCCTTTTCCGAAGAAAAAAGTGAAAAAGCGACCAGCGCTATAGCCACTAGTGCAAAGCCGGAAGCAAATAATATTTTCCTTTTCAATAACATTTGGTTAGTATACATTAAAACAGCCTTTTTGGCCGATATGTCTTTGTTTATCGGGCTATGTTCATAAAACAATTAGTCTGAACTATTATTAGAACAAAGATTTGGCAAAAACACCAAGTGCTATACCCCCCTTAAAACCAAAGGTCTATAAAATTGCAAAAGACTAAAATGTATTAATTTGCGTAAAAGATGGATTATACTACTTTTGCATAGTGTAATTACGTATGAGAAGTTTAGTATGGAAAAACAATTGGCAAGGAGAAAAGATGGTTTTGAATATCAAAAAGCAATTATTATCCCAAGAAATGTACTAAGCAAACAATGTATTAAAAATGAAATCATTAACAATCTATACATTACCAATATTGGATATTATCCGAAAGCTTTAAATCATTACCGTAAACGAAACCATGGTTCAGAACAACATATTTTGATTTATTGTTTTGAAGGAAAGGGGCATGTAGAAGTTGAGGGGACTGCTTACCATATAGAAGCTGGTAATTTTATTATTATCCCCAAAAAAAAGGCCCATATATATCAGGCAGACTTAATTTTACCCTGGACGATTTACTGGTTTCACTTTTCAGGATCAGGAGCTGACCTGTTGGTAGCGCAGCTAGAAAACCATAAAGCATACGCCGGCTTTAGTGAGGAAAGAAATTTATTGTTCAATACCATTTACAGCCGGCTGGAACGTGGATTCAGCAGAGAAAATATTATTTATGCAAACTTGTGTTTCCACCAGTACATTGCAGGCTTTATTTATGCGGATAAACACATTACAAATGATAAAACCATAACGCCTGATAAAGTAGAGGAAACCATTGATTTTATGCGAAACAATATTGATAAAACGCTTAGTTTAAAAGAAGTAGCCTTAGCTGTTTATCTCTCTCCTTCTTACTTATCAGCCATATTTAAAAAGAAAACCGGAACTTCCCCAATCGACTATTTTAATCAGCTAAAAATTCAGAGAACAACCCAATACCTACTTTTTACTAACCTGAGAATTAATGAAATTGCACAGAAAATCGGTATAAGCGATCCTTATTATTTTAGCAGGCTTTTTTCCAATATCATGGGGATTTCGCCAAAGCAATACCGTGATAACCGGTTTAATTGATGCGGAATTAAACCTTTATAGCATTAATTAATTCGTATTCACAATAAACAATATTCCTATTAATAGTTATCCGCTTTTTCGTAAAAAACTTTATTTTTTTCATTTAGATTGGTTCAAATATTTTTTATAAAAATTTGAGATTTCTGAAATAACTAAATCCGGCTTATCCAGAGGTATATTATGTGAGCTACCCGGTGCACGAACCAAATTCGCGTTTATTCTTTTTCCGATAAGGTTTTTTAGATCAGATTGAAATCTGTCATTTTCTTCTTTATCATCAAATGGGCCTTGCTCTGCCATTATACCTAGCACTGGTATATTAGGAGGTATGTTTTTTCCTCTTATAAAATCACTATTTTTCTCCATTCGGGCTAAAACATAGTAAAGACCAATATCCTCTCGCCTAAAGTCACTACGTTTAATTTTTGTAAACACGCTTCTTGCAAACCGCATATCAGCAAGTGATGGTAGCCTTGGGTCTAACATTATAATTCCTTTAACAAGATGCGGGTGCCTAAACGCGTATAGACTAGAATAGAATGTCCCTAAAGAATGGCAAGCCAATAAAATATTTTTATTTGCATACCCTAATTTTTTAATTGCAATTTCTAAGCCTTTCACTTCATCAAGAATGGTGTATTTAGAAGTATCCAGTTCGCTTTTTCCAAAACCCTGACGGTCGTAAGTTATGATTGTGGCGTTTAGTTTGTTGTAAAGTATATTGGAAATAGAATCCCATTGTCTTGCGTCGAGTGCACCACCCGATTCGAACAATATTGGAGCTCCTTTACCTTTTAATATTTTTATGTGGAGTTTATAAGATCCAACATCAAGTAGTGTATCTACCTGCCCATAAGCGCTTATGATGCCAATCCAAAAGAAAAGACAACATAATATATAAGTTTTCATGATTAACAATATGCTTAAAAAGTTAGCGCCAGTCTCACTAATCCAGAGTCAAACCAATCTGTTTCAGTAAAATAGCAGCATTAAAGGTTTTGCAGGGGCCATGTTTCAACAGGTAATCAAATTTCATTTCTCCGTTGGTAATCTGGATATCGAAATGGAAGTTACGTACTGTAGCCGGGTAATCGTTAATCAAATCGGCCAGTTGTAAATCGTGTGTAGCAAATAGTGCAGGTGTTTTTTCGGCAATCAGTTTTTCAACAAAAACTTTCGATCCCAGGTATTTATCGCGGCTGTTGGTTCCCCGCAACATTTCATCAATCAGCACCAAAGTATCTTTATCGCGAACCACATTTTCTAAAATCATTTTGAGGCGGTTTAGCTCGGCCTTAAAGGTCGAAGTACTTTCGTTCAGCGAATCTTTAATCCGCATATAGGTGTTAATCGAAAAAACAGATAATTCCAGGCTGTTGGCACAAACCGATGCCCCGGAATAGGCTAAAACCATGTTAATGCCCAGGGTACGCAGAAAAGTACTCTTGCCAGCCATGTTCGATCCGGTTACAATATCAACAGTTGGGCTTGGCGTTAAGTGATAATCGTTATCAACCCTGAGCTCGCGACGGATAAGCGGATGACCGATTTGTTCTGTTTTTAAAGTAAACTGATCGGTTACTGTTGGAAAAACCCAATCGGGTTGATTATGGGCTGTAGTGGCAAGCGAAATCAGTTCTTCAAAATCGCCGAGGTGGTTTAGCGCAGCAATTACATCTTTAGAAGAAGATTTGTACCAGATATCGAGATTTATGCAGCATTTTAAATCCCACAGTAAAAGTGCATTGAGTATGCCCCCTATCAAAATATTTAACCGGGCATCAAAGTTCTGGATAATTTTAGACAGGCTTTTAATTTCCTGGCTTACCGGAATGCGCGAATCGAATAAACTTAAAATATATGGGCTCTTCCAGTTTTGATTTTCCGTCCACAAAATAGCACTGGCATAACCGTTTAACAAACCAGAACTACCACCAAAACTATAAAACACCTTATTAATTTTAGCGTTTAGCAAAACATTCCAGCCGGTGTGGATTACAAATACAAGTGCCAGCACTTTCCAAAAAGCACTGCTGATGATAATGGCAGCCAAAATAAGACTGAAGGTAACAAAGGGTACTAGTTTAACATAAAACCGCATCAACTTACCGCTAACAAATTCCAGTTGCGCCCCCAACTGCAGTTTTAACTGCATTTTAATCTGTTCTATTTTATTAGGATCGTAGCCGTGCAAATTAGCCCTGAAGCTGTAGGTCTCATCAATTTTAGCTACAATTTCCTTTACGGCTTCCTGCCGGCTTAAAATAATATCTGATGCCGATTTCTCTGCCAGTCTTTTCGCCAGCAAATCGTTACCATTTTTAGTACTGCAACGGTTTAAAAGGGCAAATAAAGATGCTTTTCCAAAAATATCGAGATCAGAGCTGTAAGGGTGAATTTCAGACTCGAATGCTGTTCCGTGATCGTAACCATTCTCTATGCCGTTTAAAGCATTCCATTCGTTCTGGTAAACCCATAGAAGCTGTTTTTTGTAATCGATTTCGAGGTCTAGTTTGCTTTGTTTGCGCACCACATAGGCAAAAGCGATTACAGGCAGAAGCAAGGCAATTTGTATCAATGTACGAAAGCCATCATCGGTAGAGCGCACCAGTAAAACAAAAAATAAAATCTCGGCCAGGAACAAAGCAACCCGCACTAAAGAAAGCTTATCGATTAATTTTTTAATCTGATTTATACCATCAGTAACCAGCTTAATTTTTTCACTGTAACCCGATATGATTTGTGCTTGTAATTTTAACATTATATTTGAATCTCGAAATTCTAAAGATAGGGAAAATATTAAATGAAGATTACACTGATCGCCATTGGCAAAACCGAAGATAAATATTTAATAGAGGGGATTGATAAATACATTAACCGCTTAAAACACTATATTAACTTCAGTTTTTTGGCCATACCAGATGTAAAGAATGTTAAAAACCTAAGTGAAGCGCAGCAAAAAGCAAAGGAGGCAGAACTACTGCACAAACAAATCAACAATGGTGATATGGTGATTTTGCTGGATGAAAAAGGAAAAAAATATTCGTCGGTTGAATTTTCCAATTATCTTAACAAACAGATGATTGGCAGTGTACAACATCTTATTTTTATCATTGGTGGTCCTTACGGGTTCGACGAAAGTATTTACAAACGTGCCAATGGCTTAATCTCCTTATCGGATATGACATTTTCGCACCAGATGATCAGGTTATTTTTTGTGGAACAGCTTTACCGGGGATTTAGTATTTTGAAGGGAGAGCCATACCACCACGCATAAATGGAAGATGGCTGAGGCTGTATGGATAATGTGGAATTAAATATGGAAAAAGGGATTAAAAATCATCATTAAATAAAAGAAACGATGCTACTAGATAAATATAAACGGGAATACAGATACAAAAGCAATCAGAACGGCAACAATAAATACTTATGGATCAGCATTATTGTTTCGCTGATTATTGTGGCCTTACTTTGGTATTTCTTCGATTAAGCGCATAAAAAAACACCAGACAAAATGCCTGGTGTTTCTTATACTGAAGTAAAAAAGCTTAAACGCCCTTTTTACTGGTCATACTTGCTTTTTTAGCCGGAGCCGAAGTTTTAGTAGTTGCTTTTGCACTCGCTGAAGCTTTAGCACCTGTAGCTTTTACTTTTTTATCTGAAGCTGCTTTTTCTTCTGATAATTTAACTTCTGCCGGAGTTCCAGGTGTTTCAGGAGTTTCTTCTGTAAACAATGGAAGATCTTTAAGTAAGTTATACCAGGTGATAATCTTCTTCATATCCGAAGCATAAACCTTCTCCTGATCGTGACCTGGCGCTACTTCAAGAAAGTAAGCACGTAAATCGCCTTTTAGATCAGGTGTTGATCCTTTAGCAGAAATTTTGGCAAAAATATCGGCCAGTTTAATTTCTTCATCTTCACCATAAACAGTAATATCTTCTAACGAAGCTAATTTTGTATTGGTGATGTTGGCTACAATTTTAGTTTTTTGTGCATCTAAGCTTTCTAAAATGTAACCTACTTTATTTTGTCCAACCAGTTTAAATAAACCTGGTCTGCCAGATACGGCAACAATTCCTCTTAAGTTCATATATGTATGTGTTAGGCGGCTAGCGGTTAGCGTGCAGCGTTACAAAACGCCTGTTCGCTGTACGCCTATCGCGTTATCATTTGCATGGCACAGAGTACAGAGAGCGCTATGCTCAAAGCCCCTACCCTCTTGCTATTTAATCTTCTAAAACTTCAATATTTAAAATTTTGTCTCCCTGACGAATATCATCAACAAGATCAACATTTTCGGTTACTTTACCAAAACAAGTGTGGTTACGGTCTAAATGTGCAGTATTTGTTCTGCTGTGGCAGATAAAAAATTGCGAACCACCTGTGTTGCGACCTGCATGTGCCATTGATAATACACCACGATCGTGATATTGGTTATCGCCATCTAATTCGCAATCGATTTTGTAACCAGGGCCACCAGTACCAGCTAAATGTGCAGTAGCGGGATCTTTTGAATTCGGACATCCACCCTGAACTACAAAGTTCGGAATTACACGGTGAAAAGTTACTCCATCATAAAAGCCTTCTTTAGCTAATTTTTTAAAGTTTGCAACGGCTTTTGGCGCATCATTATCGTAGAATTCTACGGTCATATCGCCTTTTTCTGTTTTTATTATTGCTTTACTCATCTTAATATCGGTACTATTTTTTAAACCTGTTTACTTAAAAAGACCAAAGTATTTTTTAAGTAGAGGGCAAAAATAACAAAATTGTATAACTTATAACACCATTAAATTTTTCTATCCAGTATAAATGAGGTATTTTAGTATTTTAAGTAAACTGGTTTTGACAAAGAAATATTATATCCTCCTCATCTGTCTGCTTTGCTCTATGGGGCTTAAGGCTTCATCGTTATTAATTTATATGGATGAAGACCAAAAAAACCACCTTAAAGCATACGGCATTGCCTATTGGACCATTAGCAAACAAGTTGAGGTAGACTGGCTGTTAAATTACCGCGGAGGTAGCTTTCTCATTAAATACAATAAGGCGGTAGAAGATGAACTTAAAATAAGAGGAGTATCGTACGAGGTTATGGCCGATGGTAAAGTGGTTAGCTTATTAAACGAAATCAGCGATCCTTCGGTAAACATGGAAATGGTAAAGCTGGAGAAAACGCCAAAAATTGCCGTTTACTCGCCTAAAAGCAAATTGCCCTGGGATGATGCCGTTACCTTGGTTTTAACTTATGCCGAAATTCCGTACGATGTAATATACGATGACGATATTTTGCAGGATAAACTAAGTAAATATGATTGGCTCCACCTACACCATGAAGATTTTACTGGTCAGTACGGCCGGTTCTGGGCCAATTTCAGGTATGCTACCTGGTACCAGGAAGATGTAAAAAACCAGGAGACATTGGCCAAACGCATGGGTTATAAAAAGGTATCGGAAATGAAACTGGCCGTGGCCAAACACATTAAAGAGTATTGCGCTGGTGGGGGCTTCTTATTTGCCATGTGCTCGGGCACCGATAGTTTTGATATTGCCCTTGCAGCCGAAGGTGTGGATATTTGTGCCCAGATGTTTGATGGTGATGCGGCCGATCCGAATGCCCAAGCTAAGCTTGATTTTAATAAAACACTGGCTTTCCAGAATTTCAGGCTTGATAATAACCCCATGAATTACGAGTTTTCGGATATCGACGCCACTCAAACCCGCACACTTAACCAAACCAACGATTATTTTACGCTTTTCGATTTTTCGGCCAAATGGGACCTGGTACCAACCATGCTTACGCAAGACCACGATAAGGTAATTAAAGGTTTTATGGGGCAAACCACAGCATTTAAAAAAAGTCTTGTTAAAACGAGTGTAACGGTTTTAGGCGAAAACAAAGGTGCGGCTGAAGTACGCTACCTGCATGGCGAAATTGGTAAAGGGCAGTTTACTTTTTATGGCGGCCACGATCCGGAAGATTATCAGCATGCAGTAGGTGATCCGCCAACCGATTTAAACCTGCACCCAAATTCACCGGGCTATCGCCTCATTTTAAATAACGTACTTTTTCCTGCAGCCAAAAAGAAACCTCAAAAAACATAATTCTTCAGTAACTACTTTCTGGCATTCATCATTTCAGGCTAAAAAAACTGTTTTGGCCCGAAATTCCTGTTATGTATACAATAGGGAACAAAAAACCATTGCGCAAAGCAATACCGTAATTATACTAATTCGCTACAAATACACGCCTGTAAACCAACACATTACAACCTGTTTTGTAACACACTTGATACTTTGGCACAGCTTTTGGAAATGAGGCTTGTAATTAACAACAGGTTTAAAGCCTGAAATTTTTAAACAAGATCTTTCTAAAAGAAAAATATTATGAAAAAGTTATTATTAAGTGCATCAGTTATTTTATTAGCAACAGGTGCTTTCGCACAATCGACTACGGGTACTACTTCAAGATTTGGTATTAAAGCCGGAGTTAACTTAGCTAAAATTCATTCAAGTGGAGATAATGAATCTATCTACAATGACAATGCTAAAAACAATGTTGGCTATAATGTTACCGCTTTTGGAGATTTTGGTGTCGCTAACAACTTTTTTATCCAGCCCGGAATTTCATTGCAAAATAAAGGTGTAAAATTCGAAGGCACCAGTTCTGCAACTATAGGAGCTACGACTACAACTACTACATCATCAGTAAAAACGAATGTAATGGCTATTGAAGTACCGGTTAATGCGGTATTTAATATTCCAACCGGCGATGCTGGTGCAGTGCAAATTAGTGCCGGTCCGTATATTGGGTTTAACATTTCTGGTAAAAACAAAGGAAATACCACCACTACTACGGTAAATAACAACACCAACTCGAGTGTAACCAGTACCAGTAGTAATGACAGGGATTTAAGTTTTGGTAGTGCAAACGATAAAGATCAGAGCTCTACGGATTTTGGCGCAAACTTTGGTCTGTCTTACCGTACCTCATCTGGTTTCTTAGTGGGTGCCAATTATGGTTTAGGTTTATCTGATTTAACTCCAAAAGACAGACAAGCTAACAGCAATAAATTTACCAATCGCGTGTTAGGATTTACAGTAGGTTATTCTTTCTAAGCAATAACATACCTATGAAAAACAAAAACCTTCCCGGTGTAAAATCGGGAAGGTTTTTTTATGCTTTTTGATTAAGTTACCTAATCGTAAAAATTCCAACTAACACCAAATTTCAACAGGGCATCCTGCATCGGGTAGCGGTTTACTGTAAAGTACCCCTTTTGGAAAAGGCCCTGGTTTACGAA
The DNA here is from genome assembly GCF_003852395.1 of Pedobacter sp. KBW01. Lineage (NCBI taxonomy): Bacteria > Pseudomonadati > Bacteroidota > Sphingobacteriia > Sphingobacteriales > Sphingobacteriaceae > Pedobacter > Pedobacter sp. KBW01. The sequence goes on along the minus strand of NZ_QAJQ01000001.1, from coordinate 51,424 downwards.
ATCATATTTAACAAAGATATTGGCCCTTTTTAAATTTGCTTTAAAAAAGACATCGACAATTGGTTTCGACTGTAAATTAACCGGATTATCCTCATCGATATAAAACTGTGCAGTAGCCGGCGAATACAAATAATTTGCGTATTCTGAATTGTAGCGAACATCGAAGCCGATATTTGCCTTCAACACTTTAAAAAAGGTATTATTGAAATAAATGCTGTTATAGGTGTAAATTTCTGGTGTTCTTAAAACAGCATTTTTATCGGTTTTTTGGTAGGCTACGTAGTTTTCTAATGCAAACTTACCAAAGCGCCATTTCTTTAATACATCAATCCTGATTAAGCTGATATCTGCTGTGGCCTGTTTGGGTAGGATAGCCGTTGTACCGTTACTGTGGTCGGCAGCAAAATAAAGATAATTACTGGTTAAGAAATATTTTGCCCCTGCGGTAAGGTCATATTTATCGTTTATGTAATTAAAAGACAGGTTCAGGATTTTGGTGTTTTTAAAATCGTTATTTGTCCATTTGTAGTGGTTACCATGGTAATAATCGTAAATCGTCGATGGGCTCTGGTTTTGTGCATAAGCTCCCAGTTCTATCCGGCCAATAGTTTTACCCAAAAGGATTTTACTTTTTGCCTCATACAGATAATCGCCGGCATTTTCGCCTTGCAGGATTTGCTGTAAGTCTAAATTAAAATCGACATTGCTGGAGAATCGGTAACCCGCAGCACCCAAAACCGTAATATTCTGGTAATAAGCCCTACTTTGCTCGTAGCTTGTACCATCTAATTTAAGTCCCAGAAATTCATGTTTGTAATAATCGTGCCTGATCCCTGCATCTACCTTTAGCTCATTTTTAATTACCGACGAGTTTTTAGGTCGTAAAAAGAAACTGTAAATAAACTCATTTTTAACATGCAACACACGGGTCGAATCGTTGGTAAAGGTAGTACTGGCAATTCCCGGAGGCAGCACATTGTTTACATCGGTTTCGTTCTTTAAAAAATCGTAGGTATTGGTATTGTATTCAAAAGTATGGGTAAGCTTATTGGTTGGTAAAACCGCATTATTAGCATTGGCTGAGGTATCGATACGGCCCACGTAATAAGTCTGCTTTAAAAACAAGGTATTTTTCTTATAGATATTCCTGGCTGATGACAGATTTACTGGTTCGGCCTCCCTGCTAATAGTTGAATAATCGGGATTAAATATCTGTTTGGCCGAAGTTACCGATCCATTCTCGTAGCCACGCATGGTATTGAAAATTGCCGAAGCCCACATATTATAACGCTTGCTTGGCGATTGATACCACGAAAACACTGCTACATTTAAGTTATCGCCACGCTGCCTTGCATAAAAACCCTTGGAGTCGCCACGGTTAAAATTCACTCCAACATTCCAGTTTCGCTTAATATTTTGAGTATGAATAGCCCTGAAAAGCTGCTCCTTTTGACCCGCGCTTACAAAATATAAGCTTGTAAAAGGCGTTCGAGCCTGATAGTAAATAATATCTTCGGGCGTTAAGGCATAATAATCGAGCGAGTGGAAGCCCACATCAAAACCAATACGCTTGCTCGGTTCAAATAACAAAGGTCTGGCCGAAAGCCCCATATTACCATTGCTGATGGTGGGGTGTGTAGGTTGCAAAAGCGGACTATAATTCTGAATATTGGTAGTAGAGGTATCGAGCGGCAGCAGCACAATACTATCTTTGGTTAAAGATAGCTTGGTAAAGCGGATGTATTTAGCCGTAAAAACTACCGAATCCTTGCCTCCATCCAGCTTTTTTCTAACCGAATCGAGTTCTTTATTGGTACCAACACTTGTTTTTAAATCTTGTGCAAAGGCTTTGTTGATGCCCATGAGCACGATAATCAAAAAACAGATCTGAACAATATTACGCATCTTATAGTTCGGCAATTAAGCGGGTTAAAATTTCGGTCATTTTAGGCTCCGCCCTAGCTGCAGCCTCTAAAATTTCGTCAAGGTTAAAAGGTTGTAAATCTTCCGGAAATCCCTCATCCGTTAATACCGAAATGGCAAAAACAGGTAAACCGGCATGGTTAGCTACAATAACTTCGGGCACTGTACTCATGCCCACTGCATCGGCGCCAATTAAACGCAGGTATTTATACTCAGCCTTGGTTTCTAAATTAGGACCAGAAACGGCTACATAAACACCTTTATGGCATTTTACATCAACATTTTTGGCTATTTCTAAAGCTTTGGCAATAATAGAACGTTTATATGGCTGGCTCATATCCGGAAAACGCGGTCCAAGTTCGCTTTCAATTAAGCCTCTTAATGGATTATCGGGTTGCAGGTTAATATGATCTTCAATAATCATTAAATCACCTTTTTTAAACTCTGGGTTTAAAGAACCCGCAGCGTTAGAAACAATCAGGTTTTCGATGCCCAAACCTTTCATTACACGCACCGGAAAAGTAATTTGCTGCATACTATAACCTTCGTAATAGTGCAAACGCCCCTGCATAGCCACAATTTTTTTTCCGTTTAAAGTCCCGAAAATGAGTTTTCCGCTATGAAATTCAAGCGTAGAAATCGGGAAATTCGGGATATTAGAATACATAAGCTGGTGCTCGACTTCGATATCTTTAACCAGCCCGCCAAGCCCTGTACCTAAAACAATACCTATTTCTGGTTTAAAATTCTCTGTTTTACGTTTTATATATTCAACGGTTTCTTCTATTGCTCTTAACATAATTTAAAATGAGTTCGTCAAAGATAATCTTATCTTCTTCAAATAATTCAACCTCAATGGGTAAATAATATACGGGTAAATTTACCAGTAAATCTTCAAACCCGGTAGCTCTTAAACGTTTGCTATCCTTTTCTGTTGTGATGATGATTTTTTCTTTTTTTATTCCTGCTTCAAAAGCCGTTTTTAGCTTGCTGAGATCGGTATGCTTAAATGCATAATGATCTCTGAACGCTTCGTGTTTAATGCTTTGGGTATATTTCTGGAGCTCTTCTATTAAGGGTTCTGGATTGGCAATTCCTGTTAGCAGGAAAACTTCATAATCTTTAACCGATTCAAGCGGCCTGCTTTCTTCCCGGTACAGGTGTTGTAGCTGACCATACTTTAAATAAGCATGCAAGACCGGCTGGTTATTGTTGGGCTGTAATTCGTTTACAGATGCCTGTTGCGCCACATGTAGCAAAGGCACCGGCGACTTGGTAACCAAAAGCACATCGGCCCTTGTGCGCGAAGCAAAAACATCCCTTAAATTTCCTGCAGGCAATAAAAACTGTAAAATGCCCAGTTTTCTGAACTCGAAAAGCAGAATATTAAAACCTGCTCTTATTGCCCGGTGTTGAAAAGCATCATCCAGAATAATTACATCGTGATCGTTTTGCAATTGCCTCACTCCTGCCACCCGATCTTCGCAAACGGCCACCGTAACTTCCTTAAATTTTTGATAGTACTGCAATGGCTCGTCGCCTATTGTTTCGGCTGTAGCATCGGCATCGGCCAGGATAAAGCCTTTGGTTTTACGTCCATATCCCCTGCTTAAAATAGCAACTTTATAATTGGCCAGCAACCTCACCAAATATTCGGTTGTAGGTGTTTTTCCAGAACCACCAACAGCCAGGTTACCAACACAAATTACTGGCAGATCGAATGATACACTGCGCATGATCCCCCAATCGTATAGCTTTTTCCGGAGAATAACAGCCATTCCATAAATAAATGAAAAAGGGAGGAGCAGAAGGCGTAAATAATTAACTAGCATAGTGTCGTGGATTCAAAAATACTGATTATTTAAAAAAGAAAGGCATGGCACTCACCATTACCATTAAAGCAACCTTTGGTAATTAAAAATGTTTTGCTTTCTTCCCATTGTGCATATGGTATTTAACCATCGTACAACATTTAAATTGATAAGCCTGAATTTTCTTTTTATACTTGTTGTTCTATCAAAACATAAACGCATGTCTCCAAATAAACGCTTAGTAGTTGGTCAGGGTCAGATTAGTGGCTATATTTCTATATTTTTAGCTGTTCTGGCTTTACTGGGTATCCTCTGTTTTCATTATCCCGAGAAACTTACCACACCCGAATTCCGTGAGGTTTACACGAAAGACAGTATGGAGGTTTTAATGTTGGGCGGGGTAATTGCGTCTTTCTTCTTTTCGGCGTTAAGTATTGTTTTAAGCAAAAAATTAAAGTGGGCCTGGCCAGGTTTTTTATTGGCTGCACTTGCTGTATTATTGGGCGCTGTAACCGTTGAAGGTAGAGATGTTGCCAAATCGAACTGGCATTTTGGTTTAGACTGGATGATTTTAGATTTACTCTTAATGGTAGCCATTTTTGTCCCGCTGGAGTTGTTTTTCCCGAAAAATACCAATCAGACCAAATTCCATGAAGAGTGGCGTACCGATTTAACCTATTTTGTAATCAGCCATCTATTTATCCAGTTTTTTGGCATTGTTACGCAAAAACCTGCGGTGTTGTTTTTTGGCTGGTTGGGTTTAGATAAAATCCATACCTGGGTGCAAGGCCTACCTTTTGCCGTAGCGCTTTTTCTCGCTTTCCTCAGCACCGATTTATTTCAATATTGGGCGCACCGCTTTTTTCATACTAGGGTGTCTCTATGGCGTTTTCATTCAATACATCATTCTACACAGAATATGGATTGGCTGGCCGGAAGCCGCACGCATTTTATCGATATCTTTTTTACCCGTGCCATGACTTTTATTCCCTTATATATACTGGGGTTTTCGTCAACGGTATTTAATGTTTACATCATTTTTATTGCCATTCATGCAGTTTTAATCCACGCCAATACTCGGATTAATTTTGGGCCGTTGAAATACATCTTCACCACACCACAATACCATCACTGGCACCATTGCGAAGACCCTAAATATTATGGACATAATTTCGCATCGATATTTCCATTTATTGATATGCTGTTCGGCACCTATTATTTACCTGGAAAGGAATGGCCTGCCGGAACAGGCGTGCACGAAGCTGCTTACCCAAAAGGATTTGTGAAACAAACCATTTATCCATTTACCAAAAGCCCTTTCGATACTGATCTGAATATGGAAGAGCGGAGCGATAGGTAAACTTATTGGATGATTAAAGTGGTTGGTGGAGACACCAACCACCAGCGACCTGCTTAGCGGTCGGTGTCCTCACCTACCGCCCAAAAAGATCAGCTTATCGTCTGCGCTAAACCTCTTCTTTCGCCTCTACCCTCGGTGGCATTAATTTATAAACCACTGGTGTAACAATCCGTGATAGCAAAGTAGAACTAATTAAACCACCAATCATAACTATTGCCAGCGGCGAAATAAGTGGATTGCTTGACAGTGCGATAGGCAACAAACCTCCAATGGCTGTGAATGTAGTTAAGATAATTGGCAGGAATCTGATTTCGCCTGCTTCTTCAATGGCCTGATTTAAAGGCATTCCCTCACTGCGCAACTGATTGGTAAAATCGACTAGTAAGATGGTGTTTTTCACTTCGATACCCGCCAAAGCCACAATACCGATGGTAGCCACAAATGATAACGAATTACCAGTAACCATAAGCGCCAGTACAGCCCCCACAATACCAAGCGGAATAACCGACAGTACAATAAGCGTACTTTTAAAAGTTTTAAACTCCAGCACCAGCACAGCAATAAAAAGGAAAAGGGTAACCAGCAAGATGCTGCCAAAACCACCAAACGACTGGTTTCGGCTTTCTATTTCCCCGCCCATTTCAAAGGTGTAACCCTCAGGCAGTTTCAGGTTTTTCATTTGCGCTTCTACATCCTGAATCACCTTATCGTTCAAAAAACCTTTCTGTACAAATGCATTGACCGAAATGGTACGGGTTTTATTGTAGTGATTAATGCTCAAAGGTGAAGTTTCGAGCTTTAACGAAGCCACCTGAAGTAAAGGGATCGAGGTACCCTGATTATTATTGATGTACAGGTTATTAAAAACCGTCAAATCTGGATAAGATGGCCGTTTAGTGGTAAGCAGGATATTGTAATCATCGCCGTTAGATTTTGGATTGATGAATTTTCCTACTTCCAATCCAGCCACAGCCATGCGTACAGTCCGGTCGATATTAACAGTCGGAATGCCCAGTGCCTGTGCTTTATCTTTATTGATATCGACTTTAATATCAGATTTTAAATTTTTGAGCGGGTTGTTTACATAAATGGTTCCGGCGGTTTTAAGCAACACGTTTTCTACACGTCCACCAATATTTCTTAAGGTATCTAAATTATCTCCCAGCAAACGCACCTCAACAGGCGAAATAATTGGCTGCCCTTGCTCAAAGTCTTTAACTTCTACTTTTGCACCCGGATAGGGTGTCCATTTTTTACGCAACATTTCGATAATTTCGATCTTGCGATCGGATTTGATATCGGGTTGCAGCAACACAAAAAGCTCCGAAAAGTCGGTTCTTTCATTTTGTGGCAACACATTGTAATAAATCCGGGGATTACCTTTCCCAACATTCGAAGCAAAGTACTTTACTTCAGGAATCTTTTTCAGCTCCCTTTCTATTGCTTTCGTAACCGAATCGGTATAATTCAGGTTCGATTGCAGCGGTGTAGAGATATTGATTAAAAACTGCGGTTTTTCTGAGGCCGGGAATAAACTGAAGCCAATAACCGGAATAAGCATAATAGACCCCACAAAAATAGCCAAGGCTATAACAATGGTTAAAATTGGTTTCGCCAAAGCCTTATCCAGCAATTTCGAATAAGAGCCATGGATAATTTTCTGTAAAGTGCGCAGGAAAATATTGCCATTGGCATCGGCATGTGGCTTTAACAATTTGCTCGATAAAAAGGGAACCACTGTTAAGGCCACCAGCATGGAGGCAATAACCGAACAAATTACGGCTACCGGTAAACTTCTGATAAATTCGCCCGATGCTTCGGGTAAAAACATTAAAGGCATAAAAGCAATAATCAATGTGGCCGTACAACCCATTACTGCCATACCAATTTGTTTGGTTGCTTTCAGCGTAGCATCAAGCCGGCTATGACCATCGCGCATCCAGCGTTCAATGTTTTCTACCACCACAATACTATCATCAACCAATAAGCCCAGCGATACCACCAAGCCTACAATACTCAGTTGATTTAAACTAAAGCCTAATACGCTTAGCAAAACCACACCGATAGCCAGCGATAGCGGAATAGAAACCATCACCACAATAGAGGCCCTTGTACCCAGAGGCAAAAGTGTAACCAAAACCAACAAAATGGCAATCAGGAAATCTGTTCCCAGCCCCCCCAAACGACTGTTTACATTATCGGCCTGATCGAACATTAACTGCTGATCGATATTGGCTGGCAGGGTTTTCCCGAATTTCTCTATTACCGGCAAATAGGCTTTCTGGGCAGCGGTAATGTTTCCGCCCGATTTTTGTGCAGCCACTACAAAAACGCAGCGGTGTCCGTTTAAACGGGTAATGTCTTTTTCCTGCGAATAATCGAAATACACATCGGCGATATCTTTTAAAGCCGTATTTTTGCCGTTACCGCTAAAAACAACCGTATTTTTAATTTCATCGATATTCTGATAGTTACCACTGGTTTTAATGTTGAATGATTTAGTACCCGCATTTACGCTTCCACCAGGAATATTGGCCACCTCACTTTGAATAGCATTGACAATAAAAGTAACCGGAATGTGCAGTTGTGCCAGCTTTTCAAGGTTTAAATCTACCCGCACCAGCTGATCGGGCAAACCCATAATTTCTACATTTTTTAAAAACGGGATTTTCTCCAGTTCTGACTGCAAATCTTCTGCTTTGGTTTTCAGCTTATCGCGCGATGCATTTTCAGAAACCAACGCAATCTGCAAAACATTTACATCTGAGGGGGAAACCTTTTGCACTTCCATGCTGTAAATTTCCTGGGGGAGATTTGCCCGCTCACTGTTCACTTCGCGCACCAGCTCCTGGTATTTATCATCTACATTTACGGCATATTTATACTCTACAAAAAGTACAGCCAAGCCATCACGAATGGTGGTTTTGATGGTCTTGATATCGTCCAATCCATAAATAGTTTTCTCTAGAGGCTTTACCACCAATTCCTCCATATCCTTCGGACTAGCCCCTGGATATACCACCACCACGGGATAGTTTGGCGCATTCATGTCGGGATCTTCCGATCGCGGCATATTGAATATTGTGGTAATACCCAGCGCCAAAACCATGAGCACCATGATCAGGGTAAACTGGTAATTTTTTACAGCGTATTCTGATATTTTCATCTTATTAGCTATGATGTGTATATTATTCCTTCGGTGTGATTACACCGATTTTAATGGGGTCAGTTCCTCACAGTTCATATAAAATCGCATCTACCCCTTGAAATCTTGCTTTCAGCTCTAGTTATTTAATCTTTAGTCTTACTTAACCACCTTAATCTTCGAACCATCAGTTAAATAAGCGCTACCCGAAACAATTAAGCCTGTTGCATTTTCTAAACCGCCACTAATTGTAATTTTGTCATTTTGGATAGCCCCTAACCGAACCTTTACTTTTTGGGCGGTTTTATTGTCATTTGTAATAAAAACATAACCCTCGTTTTCACCACCGTCGAAAAGCGCATCGTAAGGAATGGTATAACCGCTACTTGTTTTGGTTGGGATAATGGTAGCCTTACCAAATAAGCCTGCAGCAAGCCCCTGAATTTTCGAATCGCTTAAGCTTAGCTCTACACCAAAAGTTCCACTTTGCAGGTCTATACCCTCAGCCTTACGAGTTACTTTTGCATTTAATGTTTGATTGGGTAGCGCATCGGTAGTAATGGTAGCGCCATCGCCTATTTTTAAAGCAGCCCATTGCACATCACTCAAACCAACTTTTAAAATCCATTTACTTTGTTTTGCTCCGTTTATCTGTAAAATCGGGGTTCCTGGCCCTACTACCTGACCATCGTTAGCCAATTTTTTAAGCACAAAACCACTACTGGTTGCCCTGATTTCGGAATAATTCTGATTGAATTTTACCGCATTCAATTGTTGTTTGGCCACCTGCAATGCGGTTTTGGCATTTTGCATCTGCTCTAAGGTGGCCACACTATCTTTATACAGTTTGCTTGCCCGACTGTAATCGCGTTCGGCTTTTTGGTATGATAAATTTACCTGCTGCACCTGGGCCGAAATTTCGGTCTGGTTCACAGTAGCCAGTAATTGTCCCTGGTGCACGGCATCGCCCTCTTTTACCAAAATCCGGTTAATGATGCCTCCGTTTTTAAACGAAAGAAAAGTTTCGTCGTTGGTGGTAAACTGTCCGGAAGCTGCAATGGCATGGTTGGCATCTTCAACTTTTAGTACCATTACCTGAACTGGTATGGTGTCTTGAGTACCGACATTATTGTTATCGGTTTTATGACTGCCGCAGGCACTTATTGTAAAACCTGCAGCAAGCAGGGCTGAATAAATAAATATCTTCTTCATAAAATTAATTTATTGAATAGGTTGCGGTTTCGCGCTCAACATCGGCCATTGCCGATAAAACTTTATACCTGTTTATGTTTACTAAAAGTTGGGCTGAAGTATATTGGTTGCGGGCATCGATGGTTTCTATAAAAGAATTTGTACCTGCTCTATACCCTTTTTCGATCAGACGCTGGTAGCTTGATGCCGCCTCGAACTGCTTGAGTGAAGATTGGTAGGTTTGGTAGGCTGCCCTTAAATTATTTTGCGCTGTTTTGGCCGAAAGATTTAACTGTTGTGCTGCCAGATTGGCATTCAGCTCGGCATTTTTAAGATCGAGGTTACTTTGTTTGATTTTAAAGTTGTTACGGTTTCCGGTAAAAATCGGAATATCGAGCTGCAAACCAATCATATAGTAGCGGGTATTATCGTTAAAGTGAAAACCTTCTGATTGCGAGCCCAGGTCGACAAAACCACCCAGTTTCGGTACTGCAAACTGCCTGTTCATTTTAAGTGCAGTTTTGTTGATGTTGATCAGCTGGCCTAAAGCCTTTAATTCTTCCCTCTCACCTGTTACCGATAAATCAGCAATCAGTGCAGGAGCTTTATTCAGATCGGCCTGGTTATCAAAATTCGCATCAATCTTTTCGTTTGCATCACGATTTAAGAGGAAATTAAAATACATGCGGGCATTGATTACTTGCTGATCAGCCGCAACCAATTGTGCGTTCACATTTTCTACTTCGCTTTTCGAACGCAAAACATAGGCTGGTAAACCTTTTCCCCCATCAAGCAGTTTTTCGTTTACCCGCAAACCTTCATTCGCCAGCTGCAAACCCGATTTATAAATATCAACTGCTTGTAAAGCATTCTGATAATTGTAATAGGCTGTTTTAATGCTCCGCACTAAATCGCGTTTGTAAATCTGCACTTCAAATTCCTGCAGAGTTACCTGTTGTGCCGATAATTGTTTATTATAACCTAAATCGGTATTAATAATCGGTACCGTTGTTCTTACTTTGGCATCGTAATAATTCTTTGGCAGGAAGTTAATGCTCTGGTTTTCCATCAAAGGAAAGTTGTTGGTGGCTGTCAATTTATTCAAGGTAGAGTAAACCGGATTTAACAGGTCGCCAAGCGGCAAGGGGATGTTACGTCCTCCATCAGCAGTAGACCAGGTGGTAGAAAAAGCAACAGTCGGAAGATATAAACTCCTGGCCGTTTTTAATGCCAGCTGAGCCTTATCTAACGAAATGTTTTTTTGTTGCAAAACGATATTGTTTTTAAACGCTTCTACTACATAAGCATCCAGCAACTGTTGGGCATTTGCGGTTGAGGCTAAAACCGTAACCGAGAAAAACAACAAACCAAATAACTTCGTTCTCATAATTAACAGTGTTAACTTAATGTTATTTTAAACTATTCAACATGGCAATAAAGCCATCAAAAGTTTTCTCCAGCCAATCGCCTTCCTCCAACATATGCGCTTTAGTTGTAGCCATGTGATCAAGATGTCCCTGCAATTTTAAACTGCATAAGCCATGCATTAACGACCATATATTAAGTGCAAAAGTGGTGGTATCGAAACTGGTAAAGTAGCCCGCAGCTTTGCATTGATCAACCGTCATAATTAAAGCTGTAAATGCCTGCTCACCCTCTTCCCATTCTTCATCGTGGCAGTGCGCCTTAACAAATTCGATGGGTTCTTTCATGATAAACATAAGCTCATAAAAGTCGGGGTTATTTAAAGCAAAGCTCATATAAACGCGCCCCATAGCTTTTAAACGCTCAAAAGGCTCACTCACATGTTGCAAAACCACAAACTGTGAACCCAACAATATAAAGCCCTCCTGATGCAAAGCATACATAATATCTGCCTTGTCTTTATAGTATAGGTAAATCGTAGTCGGACTAAATTCTATTTTCTCCGCAATCTTCCTGATTGAGGTAGCCTCATAGCCATCCTTTAAAAAAAGTTCCTTCGCCGCATCCAAAATCCGCTGACGTAAATCTTCCTTATGCTTCTCTTTACGCTCTTTTATTCCCATGACAAAAACAATTACACCGCAAACATAATTAACACTGTTAATAAAATGAAATTATTTTAGAAAAATTTTTATTCGTGATACTGTTATTAAGAATTTAACCGAAAGAAAGTTAGATACACATTAGTCCCATACTGTTTATTAATGAATCAATACCTGGGATTAGCGCATTAGCCAAATTTTAACCAAAACTATTTTAAAATTACCCCTCCCCTCAAGTCCGTAACTTCACACAAACGTTTGCTCTATTTTCTTTACAGAATAATAGAATTGGCTATGTTAAAAAGCACTATCTTTGCCCAACTCATAAAAAATACATTATGCTTAAAGGATTTTTTAACGTACCTACCCCGGTAAACGAACCTATTTTAAACTACGGACCAGGCAGCAAAGAACGTGCTTTATTAAAAGAAGCATTGGCCGAAGCCCGCGCACACCAACAAGACATTCCAATGTATATTGGCGGTAAACAAGTTCATACTACCAAAAAAGGTAAAGTTGTTCCACCACACGATCACCAACATATTTTAGCGCAATACAGCATTGGCGATAAAACCCATATTGCACAAGCTATTGATGCGGCTTTAGCTGCAAAACAAGACTGGGAAAACCTGTCTTGGGAGCATAGAGCAGCAATCTTTTTAAAAGCTGCCGATTTAATTGCTGGTAAATACCGTTATAAATTAAATGCAGCAACCATGCTTGGCCAAAGCAAAAATGCTTATCAGGCTGAGATTGATGCAGCTTGCGAGCTGATTGATTTCTTACGTTTTAACGTAAGTTACATGGTTGATATTTACAAACAACAGCCTCCTGTTTCACCGCGCGGAAGCTGGAACCGTGTAGAACAACGTCCTTTAGAAGGTTTTGTATTTGCCCTTACGCCTTTCAACTTTACTGCCATTGCAGCAAACTTACCTGCTTCTGCAGCTATGATGGGTAATGTGGTAGTTTGGAAACCTGCCGATACGCAAGTATATGCAGCGAACCTGTTAATGGAAATCTTCCGCGAAGCAGGTTTACCTGATGGCGTTGTAAACTTAGTTTATGCCGACGGACCAGAAACAGGTGATGTAATTTTTAACCACCCTGATTTTGCAGGTATCCACTTTACAGGCTCTACTAAAGTATTTCAGGAAATCTGGAAAACCATTGGTACCAATATCCATAAATACAGATCTTACCCACGCATTGTAGGCGAAACTGGTGGTAAAGATTTTATCCTGGTTCACCCATCTGCACAAACCAAAGTAGCCAGTACAGCTATTGTACGTGGTGCTTTCGAATATCAAGGACAAAAATGTTCAGCAGCTAGCCGTGTGTACATTGCAAAAAGCCTTTGGCCTGAAATTAAAGAACAAATGTTAGCTGATCTAGATACATTTAAAATGGGCGGCACCGAAGATTTCACCAACTTTATTAACGCGGTAATTGATGAGCGCTCGTTTGATAAACTGGCTAAATACATCGATCAGGCTAAAAAAGATAAAGGTGTTGAAATTATTGCAGGCGGTAATTACGATAAGAGCAAAGGTTATTTTGTTGAGCCAACTGTTTTGGTGGTTGACGATCCGAAATATACCACCATGTGCGAAGAATTATTTGGCCCGGTTTTAACTGTTTACATTTATGCTGATCAGGATTTCGATTCGATATTAGAAGTAATTGATACAACTTCACCATACGCCTTAACGGGAGCATTAATTGCACAAGACCGTTATGCTATTGAAAAAGCAAGCCATGCGTTACGTAACTCAGCTGGTAACTTCTACATTAACGATAAATGTACAGGTGCAGTTGTTGGTCAGCAGCCATTTGGCGGCGCTAGAGGTTCGGGTACAAACGATAAAGCGGGATCGATGATCAATTTATTGCGTTGGGTTTCTCCACGTACCATTAAAGAGGTTTTCGAATCTCCAACTGATTACCGTTACCCATTCTTAGCTGAAGATTAATAAAGTAGAAACACTATATCAAAACCTCCGGAAACACTGGAGGTTTTTCTTTTAAGAGCTATCTACAGCTAAAACAAAGGTATCCATTCGAATCGTCACCCTGATCCGATAGTTATCGGATTTCCGCCCGGCCGGTCGAACGGGTATTTTAGGATCTCTCACTCAAAAGCCAAATCAAATCACCTTATTGTTTACCGCATAAGAAAGCGCCTCAACAATATTACTAACCCCAAAATTTTGGAATATTTTTCGTCGGTAGTACTTTACAGTATCCGGAGAAACAAATATCTTATCAGCAATCTGACTAATAGTTAAACCCTGCGCGTACAAACGCAAAACCTCCAGCTCGCGCTCGGATAACTGCGGCTTTACTTGCTTTTGCCACAAGTGCCTGGTTAAGTCGAGCTCCCAAATCTGATCGGAACCATGTCTATGAATAGCTGCATTTCCTGCCGTTTTATTGGCCGAAATAGATACCACACAAATGGCTTTCCACATCTTCCCTTCTGAATTAAGAAACAATGGAGTAAGCTTATGGTTTATCAAGGTAGCTTTTCCAACCTTGTTAAGCAAATGAAAATCGTAGGTAATGCTGTATAATTTTTTCTCGTTAAGGGATAGTTTCTCAAAAAAATTGAATCCGCTTTCGTTAATCAAATCCAACAACTGCAGATCCTTTTCAGGCACGTTATTAAAGTAAAACCCATACCCTAACGTCATTACTTCAGCTACCGTATGACCACATAGAAAAAGAGGGTTACTCGATACATATTCGAATTTCATTTCGGCATAATCGATAACATACACGCTTTGATAGGTTAATTTTTCGAAAGCGCTTATCGCTTCCAGATAATTATCCAGCTGAAGTATATCTTCGGAAGTTACGTTTTCTATTTTGTTTTTGGTAAGTAACCCTGTGTGGTTATCGGCTTTCATGGCACTACTAAAATAGCAAAATTACACTAAAGTGTAGCCGCCAATCAGATTACATTTCTGAATTTTGTTGTTCAGCACAAAATCATTATGGCAGCAGAACAACTATCTAAACTAGACTTCTCCGAATTAAACAAAAACAAAGCAAAATTGAAGGCGGTAATCATTGCAGGTGCAATTGTTTGGCTGTTGCTAGTGTTCGCCGTAATTTACCTGTTCATATTTAAATCGAAATCAGCTATTCCATTTGTGGCAATTCTGATTGCAGTACCCATCACATTTTTACCAGCAATTAACAGCCTGGTTGAAGTGAATAAAGAAATAAAATCGCGCAATCAAAATTAATTGATGATGACGGCGATCTGTAACAGCTGCAACCAGGATATTCCTGAAAACTACTGCACCAAATGTGGTGAGCCGGCCAAACTTAAAAGAATTGACTGGCATTATATCCAGCATGAAATAGAGCACATTCTACACCTAGAGAAGGGGATACTTTATACGGTTAAAGAATTATTAATCAGGCCAGGGCAAACTATCCACAATTTCATATCCAATGACAGAAGCAGACTGGTAAAACCGATTGTATTTGTTGTTGTAACCTCTTTAATTTATACGATAATTAATCACTTTTTCCATATTGAGGAAGGTTACTTTAATTTTGATAAAACCAAAACTGCAGCCATAAACCCGATTAATGAATGGGTTCAGAGCCACTATGGTTATGCCAATATTCTTATAGGCGTATTTTCGGCATTATGGCTGAAACTCTTCTTCAGGAAATATGATTATAATTTCTTCGAGTTACTGATTCTTTTGTGCTTTCTACAAGGAATGGGCATGCTCATTTTTGCTTTTTTTGCCATAATTGAAGGACTCATCCATATTCATCTTATGAAATATTCGGGGATGCTTTTTATGGTCTACTTCACCTGGGCTGTGGGGCAGTTTTTTGAAAAAGGTAAATACATCAATTACCTGAAAGCTTTGGGCGGTTATATTCTGGGAGTAATTACTTTTACGGGTTGTACAATATTGTTAGGATTACTGATATACGTTGTTTTCAAACATTAATCCGGCTTCCTGGTCATGAAGATAGTTTAAGCAGTAAAACTACCTGTTGCTACACGCAAATAGCATTTCCTCGATATTAAGCTCAATCTTTCAAATCAGGAAGATAAAACCAATCTGTTTTTGCAGTGTTTTAATATAAACAGTTCAGCTACAGATCATGGAAAACAAAAAAGAAAACAACGAAAATCTCGGCAATAAAAACATCGAAAACAATGCTGACAAAAGCAATATGCCCGATCAACAGGTGCCGCGCCACCGCAGCAATGATAAAGAGAAAAAGAATACTGTAGAAACCGAAGCAGGTAACCTGGGCCGCAATTTCGGAATGGGAGATTTTGGTTCGGAAGAAGCCAGGACTGATGCTGAAAAGGGCAATAAGGGAGATGCAGGCAATATGCCCACCGGTACAAAAAAATAAAGCCCGGATAAATCCGGGCTTTGCTAACAACTAAAAAAGAACATCTAAAAGATGTTTTAACTTACTTTAAAAGCAGCAGAAACATCATCAAGACCTGTACTTGTTACTTTAAGATCTTTAATCAGTCCTGTTTTTAAACTATATACCCAGGCATGAACCGCCAATTCCTGGCCATTTGCCCAAGCACTTTGTACAATAGAAGTATGCATTACATTCGATGCACCTTCAATAGCATTTAATTCAACCAAGCGATCAAAACGCTGATCCTCATCTTTAATGGTAGCCATTTCGCGTTCGTGTGTACGATATACATCGCGGATATTCCTTAACCAGTTATCGATAATACCAACTTGTTTGTTGCCCAAAGCAGCCTTAACACCACCGCAACCATAATGACCGCAAACAATTACATGTTTAACTTTTAAAACATTAACCGAATAATCCAATACCGATAATAAATTCATATCGGTATGAACCACCACATTGGCGATGTTGCGGTGTACGAATACATCACCCGGTTTAGTATTTGTAATTTGATTTGCAGGTACGCGACTGTCCGAACAGCCAATCCATAATACCGGCGGGCTCTGTCCAGCTGAAAGTTTATCGAAAAAAGCAGGGTCGTTATCGATCATATCTTTAACCCAGTCTCTATTGCCTTGCAACAGGCTATCGTATGTTATATCTTTTGTTTCAATTGTTTTTGCACACATAACTATAATTTATTTATATCTTCTTCTACTTTAATATTTAATTTAGGAACAGCATAATGCTTCTGAATGTTTTCGAGGGTTACAATAATTCCTTTGGTATAGGCATTATGCTTGTAATTAAAAATGGTTTCCAAAACATCCGGATCAATAAACCTTGCATTGGTTCCATCAATAATTACATTTGTTTCTTTCGGTATATTCGTTAATACCACTTGTATTGCTGCTTTGTTTAAAAAGGAAACCTCTTCGGCGAGTTTAATCCTGATGTTCTTTTTATCACCTTCATTGGAAATGCGATAAAAGAAAGGGTTACGCATATTGGTACGAAGCAAATAGAAAATAGATACCAGCATGCCTACTGCCACACCTTTTAACAAATCGGTAAAAAGAACCGCAACAATAGTAACCACAAACGGCACAAACTGATCCCAACCTTTGTGATACATGTGTTTAAAAAGGCTTATCCTGGTTAATTTATATCCGGTTACCAAAAGAATTGCAGCCAAACAAGAAAGTGGAATCATATTAATAACCTGAGGAATAAATAACAGGGATAATAATAACCAGATACCATGAAAAATTGCCGACATTTTAGTCCTTGCACCAGCATTTGTATTTGCCGAACTGCGCACAATTACTGATGTTAGCGGCAAACCACCCAACATACCACTGGTCATGTTACCAATACCTTGTGCAACCAGCTCTCTATTTGTAGGCGATACACGCTTGATTGGATCGATCTTATCAATAGCTTCTATGCTTAACAAGGTTTCTAAACTAGCCACAACAGCGATTGTTAAAGCTACAATATACACATCCTTATTGCCTAGCGCAGAAAAATCGGGCATAGAAAACAATCCTAAAAATTCTCCAAAACCACTTACCACCGGAATTTTGACCATCTGATCGGCCCTAAGCTGGTGGTCGGTACCTGCAAAAACAAAGCTTCCTACCACACCAATAATAACTACAATTAACGGAGCAGGAACAATGGCTAGTTTTTTTAATTTTGGCCAAATCAGCAATACGGCGATCGAAATAACACTAATCAGTACTGCGGCCAGACTAAAATGGCTAATTGCTGCTGTTATTGCAGAGAAAGTATTTTCGTGATCTTGCTGAAGAAAACCTTCATCGCCACTAAAATCGCTATCTACCCCCAAAGCATGCGGTAACTGCTTCAATATCAATATTAAACCAATTGCAGCCAACATACCTTCAATTACGCTCGACGGAAAGTAGTTACCAATGGTTCCTGCCTTTACCAGGCCCAAAATCATTTGGAAAAAGCCTGCTAAAAACACTGCTAATAAAAAGGTTTGATAATTACCCAATGAGGTTATTGCACCTAAAACTATAACTGTTAAGCCTGCTGCAGGTCCGCTAACACTTAGCTGCGAGCCACTGCATGAAGCTACCACTATACCACCAATAATTCCGGTAATTAAACCGGCAAACAAAGGGGCTCCTGAGGCGAGCGCAATACCTAAACATAGCGGCAAAGCCACCAAAAAAACTACGATACTTGAGGGTAAATCCTTCTTTAAATTCTTTTTAAGAAAATATTTCTTCACATCCGTACCTGAAAAGGCCGGGTTAAACTTTTGCATAACAATATAATTATCTGGTAAATTTTAACGAATAAAATCGTGCGGAAAACCAAAATGCCATAACACGGCCACCATCCAAATGCTATATAGCATCAGATAATGAAAGATGGTTTATCCTGAAAAAACTAGATAAAGTTAGGAGGGGGGGTTGGAACAGTAGGGTGATATGGATCGACATATCGCTTAAAATGCTCTATAAAACTGCTCTTCAAAAAGAAATGACTTGAAGAGAACTCGTAAGCAAAAATAGGATGATTAAGTTCAATAAGTTTGAAATCGGTAAATTTCGCGGTGTCTTTGGCGGCATCCTTTCCGCCTTCATGCTCTAACTCAATTTGCATGATTACCGCGTTCATAATTTCCTTATCGATACTGGTACAAAATACCGGCGCACCAGAAATGCCCATCTTCGCCATGAAGATAAACATGAATGCTGAAACGATTAAATATTTGTACTTTCTTAAAAACATCGATTGATTTCTAATCTTATTCTAATGTGATGTTACAAAAATAAACGGATATTTGGTTTTTCAATGCTTTAAGCTGTAAAAAAAATGTAATATACTAAAAATTGACCATCATTTAATCACTAGTACTAAGTCTACCGGGTTTTTAAAAGTTGCCACAACAAGTCGTCTAATCAATTGTGGTAGTGTCTGAATGAAATTACATTCGCTCCCCTTGCAATACCGTTGTTAATTTTTAAATTTAAAATCTCATCGTTAGGCAATGGATAAAAAAATAGCATTACTTCAGGATAAAATAAAACAGGCTAGCCTTGGCGGCGGGCAATCCAGAATAACCAGTCAGCATAAAAAAGGTAAACTTACGGCCCGCGAACGCATTCACTTTTTACTTGATGAAGGCAGTTTTGAAGAAATTGGCATGATGGTTACCCACCGCAGTACCGATTTTGGTATGGAAGCCGAAAAATACCTGGGTGATGGCGTGGTTACAGGTTACGGCACGATAAACGGACGGTTAACCTATATTTTTTCTCAGGATTTCACCGTTTTTGGTGGCTCTTTGTCCGAAACACATGCCGAGAAAATTTGCAAACTGATGGATATGGCCATGAAAAATGGCGCACCATTAATTGGCTTGAACGATAGTGGCGGTGCACGTATCCAGGAAGGTGTGGTTTCTTTAGGTGGTTATGCCGATATTTTTTATAAAAACGTACAGGCATCGGGGGTAATTCCTCAATTATCGGCCATTATGGGACCTTGTGCTGGTGGTGCCGTTTATTCGCCAGCCATAACCGATTTTATTTTAATGGTCGAAAACACATCGTATATGTTTGTTACAGGGCCCAATGTGGTTAAAACCGTAACCCACGAAGAAGTAACATCAGAAGAGCTGGGTGGTGCAGCTACCCATGCTACAAAATCGGGTGTTACGCACTTTGCCTGTGCCAACGAAATCGAAGCCATTAACCATGTTAAGAAATTATTGAGCTATATACCTCAAAACTGCGAGGAAATAGCCAGTCACCTACCCTACCAACCATCTGATGAAACCCGGCCAGAGTTAAATACCTTTATGCCGGAGAATGCTTCGCAACCATACGACATCCGGGAGGTAATTGCTGCCGTTGCAGATTCTGATAGTTTTTTAGAAGTACATGCTGCTTATGCTGAAAATATTGTAGTGGGCTTTGCCCGGCTTGCTGGCCGTAGTATTGGTATCGTAGCCAATCAACCTGCCTATTTAGCTGGTGTTTTAGATAGTAATTCATCTACTAAAGCAGCTCGTTTTGTACGCTTTTGCGATTGCTTTAACATCCCATTACTGGTATTCGAAGATGTTCCCGGATTCTTACCAGGAACGGATCAGGAGTGGAACGGGATTATTACCAACGGGGCAAAATTATTATATGCCTTTAGTGAAGCTACCGTACCCCGTATTACAGTAATTACCAGAAAGGCTTACGGCGGTGCTTACGATGTAATGAACAGCAAACACATCGGAGCAGATATGAATTATGCGTGGCCAAGTGCCGAAATTGCTGTAATGGGTGCAAAAGGTGCAGCCGAAATTATCTTTAAAAGAGAAATTACCGCAGCGGAAAACCCCGAAGAAAAATGGCTGGAAAAAGAAAAGCTATACTCTGATATTTTTGCCAACCCTTACCGCGCTGCCGAGCGGGGCTTTGTTGATGAGGTTATAGAGCCTGCCCAAACCCGTGTTAAGTTGATAAAAGCTTTCAAAATGTTAGAAAATAAGGTGGTTAATAATCCAAGGAAGAAACACGGAAATATACCTTTGTAAGGATGGAATATGGATGAGGTAAGATGGTAGATGGATTGAACATAATGTACCATTTTACATAATTACATTTTACATAATGGAATATGAGTTGATCATGGTATTTCATTATCCACCTTACATAATACATTTTACATACTTTACATGTTAAAGCGAGCCGATATCATCCTGATGGCCTTTTGCACAGGTTTAATTGTTGCAAACATTTATTACTGCCAACCCTTGGTGGTGTTAATTGCCAAAGATTTCAATCTCACCGAAACCAATGCCGGAAAAATCACCTATCTCACGCAGATTGGCTATGCCTTAGGTCTCTTTCTTTTGGTGCCACTCGGCGATATGTTTGAAAGAAAAAAACAAATCCTGATCATTACTGGTCTGGCTATTTTCGCCTTGTTGCTTGCTGCACTTTCGCACACTTTCTTCATATTGGAAATTGCCTCGGTACTCATTGGTGCATGTTCTATTGTACCGCAGCTTATTTTGCCTTTGGCAGCCAACCTAAGTACCGACGAAAACCGTGGAGCCAACATAGGCATGATTATGAGTGGCTTACTGGTCGGCATTCTGGCATCGAGGGCTGTTAGTGGCAGTATTGGTTTTTGGCTAGACTGGCGGGCCGTTTATTACATTGCAGCAGGAATTTGCGCTTTGCTTATTATACTTATGGCCAAACGTTTCCCGCAGAGTTACCCAGCTTTTAAAGGAACTTATAAAGAATTGATGCGTTCTATGTTTGGCTACATCAAAAGCCAACCGGCTTTAAGAGAAACTTCGATCATTAACTTTTTGGCTTTTGCCATTATCAGTGCCTTTTGGACTACCATGGTACTTTTTCTGGCCAATCCACCATTTAATTTTCAGACACTACAGATTGGTTTATTTGGAATTGCTGGCGCCGCAGGCGCTTTGGCAGCTCCCCTGGTTGGTAAATTAAGCGATGGTGGCAATCCGCGTAAAAACCTGATGATTGGTTTTATCCTTCAGCTGTTGAGCATAGTTTTGTTTTACTTCACAGGTAGTCATTTATACTTATTTATAATCGGAATCGTATTAATTGATATTGCTCAGCAAGCCATCCATGTAACTAACCAAACCCGTATTTACACTTTAGTACCCGAAGCAAGAAATAGGCTGAACACCATATTTATGTCGGTAAGTTTTATCGGGGCAAGCTGTGGTTCGGCATTAGGCCTCTGGCTCTGGGGACAAGGTGGGTGGACCTTATTCTGTTATGGTATGACGGGAATTACACTAATTAATATTTTAATTTATAAATTTTACGGGCAAAGAAAGTTTACCAATGGTTCAAATTGAGCAAATATTCCCATCGCTAACCTGGCGTATCCGTCACGAGGCCATGTACCCCGACCAGCCGTTTGATATCGTAAAGCTTAAAGATGATTTTGAGGGCATTCATTTCGGACTATATGCCGATCACAAATTAACCAGTGTGGTTTCACTCTTCTATGAGGGTGATATTTATCAGTTCAGAAAATTGGCGGTACTACCCGAGGCGCAAAAACTCGGTTATGGCTCCAGATTAATGACCTATATGATTGATTTTTGTAAAATTCAAAAAGCGACAAAACTATGGTGCAATGCCCGTGTACAGACTAAGGAATTTTATTTTAAATTTGGCTTCCACGAAACGGATAAAATCTTCTCCAAAGATGGAAATGATTTCGTGGTAATGGAAAAAGAACTAACATATTAATTGACAAAGACAAGAAAGCACATAAAGCTATGCGCTTTGCACCTTGCTATAAAACAAATATCATATGGCTAAGAAAAAAGACGATGAAAAGAAAAAACATGAAACTGTAGTCACTAAAAAATCGTTACAGTTTTTAGAAGAATACATCAATAACCCAGCTCCTACCGGTTACGAATGGGAAGGGCAAAAAATCTGGTTAAATTATTTAAAACCATATATAGACGAGCATTTTATTGATAACTATGGCACAGCAGTCGGCGTAATTAACCCTAAAGCAGCCTACAAAGTGGTAATTGAGGCACATGCCGATGAAATTTCGTGGTATGTAAACTACATTACCGCCGATGGTTTAATTTATGTAATTCGTAACGGAGGTTCAGATCATCAGATTGCGCCATCAAAGCGTGTTAATATCCACACGGAAAAAGGCTTGGTTAAAGCTGTTTTTGGCTGGCCGGCTATCCATACCCGCCACGGTGAAAAAGAGCAGGCTCCTGAGTTGAAAAACATTTTTCTGGATTGTGGTTGTACCTCGAAAGAAGAAGTAGAAAAACTGGGCATTCATGTAGGTTGCGTAATTACCTACGAAGATGAGTTTATGGTACTAAACGACCGTTATTATGTTGGCCGTGCGCTTGATAACCGCGTAGGTGGCTTTATGATTGCCGAAGTTGCCCGTTTATTAAAAGAAAACAAGAAAAAACTTCCTTTTGGTTTATACATTGTAAACTCAGTACAGGAAGAAATAGGCCTACGTGGCGCAGAAATGATTGCACAACGCATTAAACCAAATGTAGCCATTGTTACGGATGTAACACACGACACTACAACCCCAATGATTAACAAAAATACTCAGGGTGATTTATCGGCAGGCAAAGGCCCAGTGGTTTCTTATGCACCTGCAGTACAAACCAATCTGAATAAATTACTGATTAAAACGGCAGAGAAAAACAATATTCCATTTCAGCGGCAGGCCTCATCACGTTCTACCGGAACTGATACTGATGCATTTGCATATTCAAACGGAGGTGTGCCTTCGGCATTAATCTCTTTGCCTTTGCGCTACATGCATACCACAGTAGAAATGGTACATAAAGAAGATGTAGACAATGTAATTAGCTTAATTTATGAAAGTTTATTAAACATTACCGACGGGCAGGACTTTAGAGAATTCAAATAATAGTTTCGGAAAATAGCTTTAAAAGGAGTTAGGTTTAAAACTTAGCTCTTTTTTTATTGGATAATAAACTGAAGCAAAGCTGGTTAAACAACATTTATCTTAAAACTTATAGCACTACGCTTTTTTCTATTATTGCCCAAATTATCTCTACATTGTTAAGCTATATTAATCAAATAGTTTATCCTTATTTATGAGATTAAGCCACAGAACATTAGACCTTGCCATTATATGCGATGACCATTGGGATGTGGTTTTTAATCAAATCGGGCTTGGTTTTTGGGAGTTGAGTTTACCAACGGGCATTCTTCGATCAAGCACATCTTTTAAAAAAAATTTCGGCTACCCTGCCGATGGTGTATTAACTTACGAAACAATACTGGGTTTAATCCTGCCCGAAGATCTTGATCGTGTTCAGGATGACATTGAACTAACCATTTCAAACGAGCAGCGCATTTATCATTCAATATACAGAATCCGCCGTCCGGATGGTGAAATCCGATGGATCAGGGCTGATGGAATCATGTCTCAGCCAGACGGCGAATCTTTAAAATTAATTGGAACCACAATGGATGTAACCGATCTGAAGAAATAGATTGTATTAAGTCAATCAGCCTTCATTAAGCGTTACCCAAACCGGCCCATGATCGCTCGTTTTCTCCCAGCCCCTCACCTGCATATCTACACCTGCCGATACTAATCTGTCGTTGGCGATTGGGTTAAGTAAAAAGTGGTCAATCCTTAAACCCGCATTACGACCGTAGGCATTACGGAAATAATCCCAGAAGGTATAAATGGTTTCATTGGGGTATAACTTTCTAATTGCATCTGTCCAGCCCTGCGCCAATAAATTTTTAAAAGCCTCGCGCGTTTCCGGACGGAATAATGCATCTTCAACCCAACGCTCTGGCTTATATGCATCCTGCTCAGTTGGGATAACATTATAGTCGCCTGCCAAAACAACAGGCACATCACTGGCTAAAAGTTTCGCTGCGTGCGCTGTAAAACGTTCAAACCATTGTAATTTATAATCGAATTTAGGCCCTGGCGCAGGGTTTCCATTGGGTAAATAAAGGCAAGCAATTAATACACCGTTTACCATCGCTTCTATATATCTACTTTGTAAATCTTCGGGATCTCCGTCTAAACCGCGTTTCGATTCTTTTATTTCTAGATTTTTGGCCAGTATAGCCACACCATTCCAACTTTTCTGTCCATGCCAAATGGCATTATAACCTGCATCTTTAATAGCCTGCTCAGGAAATTTTTCATCAGGGGCTTTTAGCTCCTGCAAGCAAACCACATCAGGCTGTGTCTCTTCCAGCCAACGCAATAAAACCGGCAAACGGCCATTCACACCATTTACATTATAAGTAGCTATCTTCATCTTATAAATCTCTGCAATAAAATTTAAAAATAGAACCAACAGCCCGTATTTTGTTTCAAAACCTTTGTAACGCTATTTAGAAGTGTTTATATTTAAAATAATTAAAGGTAATTTGAAAATTTGGTATTATCTTGCGCGTTAATCAAAAAGTACCCGCTCAATACCTATGCCTAAAGCAGTTTTAAATGTTCCCTCTGCCGAACCCAAGGATATCCGTTGGTTTTACGACAAGTATGCCGCCATGCTACTTGGCTATATTAATGGCATTGTTCAAGACCATCAAAAATCGGAAGACCATCTGATTACCATTCTTACTTCTTTTTCTGAAAATTTTGGCAGGCAAGAAAAAAGCCAGCTCAGTATATGGTTAGAACTCCGCCAATATGCACAAAATAAACTGGCATCGGTTACAGCAAAAGATTATCCTTTAGCGCCAAGCCTAAAAAAGAGCAATGGTAATCTGGATTTATTAGACGATTTACAAAAACAAATTTTTTGCGCAGTATATTATCACGGAAAATCTATTTCATACCTGGCCTTAACACTAGGTAGCGAAGAAGATGAAATCCGAAATCAATTGAAACTATCAATAGATAAAATGAGGAGGAGTCGTGGAAATTAAAAGAATTATTGAAAGTGGTTTAATGGAAACCTATGTAATGGGTATTGCCACTGAAGAAGAGGTTCAGAAAGTATTATTGCTAAAAAAAGAATACCCCGAATTTAAGGACGCCTTAGCAATCCTGGAACTTGACATGGAAGTTTTAGCTCAGGGTATGGCAATTCAGCCTCCGGCTGGTATGTTAGAAAAAATTGAGGTTGAGATAAACGAAATTCAACGCCGCAGCCAGACTGTACAAAAAGTTACCAGGCCAAATGCCAACCCTGATAATAATGAAAATTCCAAAGAAGAAAAATACATCGAGGTAGAAGCTGAATCGAACCAAATGCGCGTTAATAAAGCCTGGAAATGGGTTTTTATTGCCGTATTTATTTTGGGAAAAATATTTTTGGCCAGTGCGATTTATTTTTACCTGGAGAACAGGCAGGCGCGCGAGCAGATAAACGAATTAAAACTGGAGTTAAAACAAAAATAAAATAAAAAGAAGGTTTATTTCCACAAATAATCCACATTTTTAAAACCAATACTAAACTGAAATGTTTAGTTGTTTGATTCATTCATGTTTGAGCGCATGTTTGAGTTTAGATATAGGGATAGACTATTTAGTCTGTCCCTTTTTGTTCCATCTGCGCTAGGTTTAAACCTAATTTAAGCAGCCATATCGGCCTTATAGTTTTTAAGCATTTTCTTTAAAAGCCCTCTGGCAACATGTATTTTGGTTTTTACTGTTCCTAGTGGAATATCTAGTTCTGCTGCAATTTCATGATATTTATACCCTTCAAAATAACGGCAGAAACAAAAGCGACAATCTTCGGGTAGTGCATTTAACGATTTCTGAATATCTTCCATCATAAACTTGGCACTGCCACCGTTTGACGAAGCGCTTGGCGCAAGCTGTACGGATGTTAAATCTTCTTCCTGCTGTATGATTTCATTTTTGCGTTTTACCTTATAATAATGGTTAAGAAATGTATTTTTTAAAATGGTAAAAAGCCAGGCCCTTACATTGCTACCAAGTTCGAACTTACCCGAAAACCGGAAAGCTTTCATAAAAGTATCCTGTACCAGATCTGCCGCGTCATCTTCATCGCGGGTATAAGCTAAAGCGCGATCAAAAAGTGGCTGCCTGTATTGGTAAATGTCGCAATTGAAATTTAAAGTTTCCATACTTGGTTTTGGGGATTGATATACGTATTGAACAAATACAAGTGCTTTGTGTTATTTGTAGAAATACCCGATTTTTTACGGTTTATTTAAAACAGCAAAAAATACCCTCAAAAATTGACAAAAATGCTAGGCAACGTACCCATTTCGCATAGCAAAACGCACCAATGAAGCAGAGTTTTTAGTACCGGTTTTACTAATCAGAGCCTCTCTCTGGCTCTCTACAGTACGCCTGCTCAGGTATAATTTATCGGCAATTTCCTGGTTGGTGAGTCCTTCGGCAATGAGCTTTAACACGTTAATTTCGCGCTCTGAAAAGTTAATTCCGTTGCTCATATTCTGGGCTAGCATGTTGAGCTGGTTATTAAAACGTTCAAGAATGGAGATACATAAATCAGAAGAAAGGTAACGTTTTCCCTTCATTACATGTTGCAGGCAAAACAGCAATTCGTCTTCTTCTATGTCCTTTGATAAATAGGCAGAAGCACCTGATGTAAAGGCATTTGAAGCATATTTTTCATCATCTAAAATTGATAGTACAACCACTTTTACGGGGTATCCTTTTGTTTTAATGGTATTCGTTAGTGCTATACCATCGAGCTTCGGCATTACGATATCTGATAAAACAATATCAGCTTTTATTCCCTTTTCAAGAAGATCTAAAACGGCTAATCCATCTGATACTTCTGCTATAACTTTGATGCCTTCATATTTTTCAATAAGTGCTTTAAGCGAAGCCCGGATAATATTATAATCATCCGCAAGAATAATGTTAATCATAATTCAAATATAACTTACGGTATTTTAAAATTAAAAATGCCTACTTCGGGAGCTCAATATAGAAGGTAGTTCCAACGCCAACTTTGCTTGTAAACCAGATTTTTCCCCGATGTAATTCTACAATTGCCTTTATTATCCCCATCCCAAAACCACCAGATTCTTGCCCCTTTAAACCCGGCCTTAGGGTTTGCGGCAAGCGATCGAAAAGACCTGCCTGTAATTCGTCGGGGATACCGATGCCATCATCGGTTACGCTTATCAAAACCTTATTTTCATAAGCTTCGGCATGTAAACCAATATAACCATCGTCGGCTGTAAATTTTAGTGCATTCGAGATCAGATTGTTGATTACCTGCAAAAACTTCATACTGTCTAACTGCAGATAGATTTTATCGGCAGAACTGGTAAACTGGATGTTCTTCGTTCTGCCAAGCTTAGAGCGTTTGTAAAAACGAACCACATCCCTCAACTCCCAAACCAGATCAGCCCGCTCCTTTCCAATTTCTATTACCGACGACTTTAAGAATTCGCGGTTAATCATACTCCGCACCAATAACAAATTGCGCGCACACATATCTTTTATAAAACTCAAAGCTTCTATTACCTTCAAATCGCCAGTGTTCACTAATCTTTCTTCTATTGATGAAGCTGCAAATTTTATCATCCCGAGAGGCTCTTTTAAATCGTGAGCCAAAACCTCGAGGGTAATATTTTTACGAGAGTTAATTTGTTCAATATGAATTTTATTATGCCTCATTACTGTCGTATCTTCTACAATACCCAGTAAATATAAATCTGCGCCATCTGTGATGTTAAAAACACTGGCGCGTAAGTACTTTTCATGATCGTTGAACAGTAACCTGAACTCGTATTTTTTTTCAGCTTTAGCTTCCAGGCTCTCATCATAGCAGGATACCACATGATCGGCATCTTCGGGATGAATATTTTTTAACAACAATGCTGGTTTTTCAAGAATGTCTCCAGTCTCTAATTCCCAAATTTTCCCTATTGAGTTGTTGAGGTAAACGAAATCTCTCTTTTTTTGATCAAAAATGAAATATCCATCAGCAGATAAACCACCAAGCTTACAAAAAATATCTGTATTGAATTGAGCCATAATGTTCTAATTGGATAATTACCGGGCATTAAGGACGATGTTTTCCTTAAGTTACAACTAGAGTTCAAACAGCAGGGGAGCTAAAATGTTTTGGTTTGCAAAAATGGCAGAACCCGAATGTACTTTGCCGTTTTTTGAGATATTAACATTTTCCACAGGATGTGCAAAATTATTTTACATAACAAAACCAACTATTGCCTAAATTGTTATCACAATAGAACGATAAAAAAGTCCTGTGAGCGGGAGATCCGCGGAGGGCAGGCACACCATAAAAAGATCAAAAATCTTTTATCAATAGCCATCAAACAGGTGGCTATTTTTATTTAGGAAAGGAATCATTTCAGTAGTACTTTTTTACCGGTTTTGGCCGAAGTTTTAGCGGCCTCCAGAATTTTTACTACAATTAAGTTATTGGCCAATGACGACAAATCATTGCCGGGATCAATATCTCCCTTTAAAACAGCCGCTAAATAGTTTAAATGATTTGCATATACGGGGTTCAGGGGTTGTGCCTGATAAATCTGATAATCGCCCTTTCCCGTGGTTTTGCTTCTTAAATTCTTTTCATTAATGGCCTGCATATACCCTATTGTACCAAATACTTCCATATCTTTTATGCTAAACGGCCAGTTCCATGAAGCTTCGATAATTCCGGTAGCGGATGCATATTCGAGTAAAATGGTGGCGTCATCATCAACATTGGGATAAACATCTTTCTTAATTTGATGGGTAATAGCCGTAACTGATATTGGCTTCTGCCCATCCATTAGCCAGGTCATTAAATTTGCCCCGTAACAACCAAAATCGACAAGGGCTCCTGCCCCGTTTTTATTGGGATCGGTTAACCAGCTTAAAAATTCTTTGCTTACCCCAATTTCTTTAGGTCCCTGGTGCCCGTCGTGCACAATCATTTTCCGCAAAGGTCCAATACTATTAGTTTGTTTTACATTTTTATAAATTTCCTGATTGCTGGGATACCAGGTTGTTTCGTAATTGGTAAATACATGTATTTTATATTGGCTCGCCAATGCAGCCATACGTTCGGCTTGTTTTACCGAAATGGCTAAAGGTTTTTCGACCATTACCGATATACCAAGCGGTGCGGCTGCTTCTACCACTGCTAAATGATCGCTTATGGCATTATAAGCTAAAACAACATCTGGTTTTTTATGACGAAGTAAATCAGTAAGATTATGATAAAATACACTATCTGGTATTTTGTAACGGGTTTTAAACCTGTTTACCAGTTCTTGATTATTTTCGGCAATGCCAATGATATTAACATCAGCTTTCTGATAACTGTTCATGATCAGATATACATGATCGTGATTTAGTCCGGCTACGGCAACACTTAATTTAGCCTGCGCTAGCACTAAAAGGGAAGAAAGTAATAAACAAATAGTTAGGCAATTGAAGCGCAAAAGCAACTTAACAATGCAATAAGGTTCCCTGATCATATTTTCTAAATTGATTATCACCAAATTAGAAAATTTATGAACGCCTTAATTCAAACCACTTAAAATATTACAAGTTTGGGATAGGAGATGACTAAAAGGAAAAAATCAACGGGATGATTTAAATTTTCATTTAATAAAAGGTTACAACTCAAAGCTATTCATTGCTATTGATACAAAAATGTTTCAGATCTTCTATTCCTTAATGGGAATTCTTTGCTAATCTGATCGGTTTCATGTGATTCTTCTGTTACTAACAGGTCGTTGTACTTTTCTAATAAATGAATGTACTTATTCATCCAAAAATATACAGAATTAGAATCTGAACTGCCCTGTTTGCCTGGTTCGGCAATTTGACCCGTAGGTTCTGAACTGTACTTGGGAAAGGCTTCTGGAAAGGATGAAGAAAGATCCTGACCTAATAATTTGCCTACCTGCCAAATTACTTCATGTCCAATTCTGTCTTGACCAAACCAATTGTAAATTGTTCTGCGGCTTACGTGAAGTTTTCTAGAAAGTTCACTGATGCCCATGCGATCTCTGCGCACTAAGCGCTCAAGGATTTCTCCTTGTTTTAGTAGTGTTGTTGTCATTGAGATAATTAATTTTAATTTAAAAATAATTAAATCATATATCGGGGACGATTGACAGGTTAAATTTAAGAATTAGTGTGTAAGGTTGTATAAAAAGTGTTGATTTTTTGACATTTATCAAGTTACTTCAGCAAAATTGTGTGAAGCGGGCGCCAACCCTGCCTTATTTATAATCAAAACAATGATAAACAACGTCTTATCGGGCAAACATTAATATTTATAAGAATGCAAATTAATTTTTAAACTCTTATATTCATGATAAAAAAAGATATGGCACAGAATAAAACTACCGAAAACGAGTTAAGTGTTACTGATTTTATCAATACGGTAGCAGCTGAAACCAAACGCACAGATTGCTTTGCCCTATCGCACATTATAACCGAAACAACTGGCTTTAAGGCCAAAATGTGGGGTACTGCTATTGTAGGTTTTGGTAGCTACCATTATAAATATGAAAGTGGCCGCGAGGGAGATGCTCCCCTGGTTGGCTTCTCGCCACGCAAAGAGGCCATTGCGCTGTATCTTTCCGCACATTTTAAAAACCGAGATGAGTTACTTGCCAGATTTGGGAAACATAAAACGGCTAAGGCCTGCATATATGTGAAAAAAATGAGCGATATCGATATCCCTGTTTTAAGGGAAATGATCCTCAATTCTGTAGTACATATAAGCAATTTATATCCTTAATTTATTCACACTATAAAATGTGTCAAACTCAGTCCGGTTATTATACAACGCGATGTAAATAAGAAGTTACGCTGCAAATACTTAATTTTTACAATATTTGACTATTCCTTATTTCGAACAAACTAACTGGAAATGATTAAAAAACTACACCTCTATTTATGGATAGCGGGCGCTTGTATTTCGCTACATGCAACCGCACAGGATGCGGTAAGCTACAGAACCCCGCCTAAAGAAATTGCCGATTTATTACTGGCCAAACCTACACCGGGCGTGAGCATTGGTGGCAAGGCCGAATGGATCTTATTTAGTGAACGTAACTCCTATCCATCCGTAGAAGAGCTGGCTATGCCCGAATACCGCATTGCAGGTTTAAGGCTAAATCCGAATAATTATTCGCTAAGCAGACAAACGTATATCAACAATTTTAGTCTTAAAAACATCAAGTCTAACCAAACCTTTCCGGTTACTGGCTTGCCTACACCATTATTTGCCGGCAACATCAGCTGGAATCCATCGCAAAATAAAATTGCCTTTACCCATACCACACAAAAAGGAGTAGATCTTTACGTGATCGATCTGGCCACAAAAAAAGCTACAAAAACCAATAAAGCCTTTTTAAATGTAGTTTTAGGCAGTGGCATAACCTGGTTAAACGATAATACTTTAATTTACCGTACAGCAACTAAACCCGCAAGTGCTGCACCGGCCAAACCATTAATGCCTAAAGGACCAACCATACAGCAAAACCTGGGCAAGGCAGCACCAAGCGTTACTTATCAGGATTTAATTAAATCGCCTTTTGATGAGCAGTTGTTTGAGTTCTTTGCCACTTCGCAACTGGTAAAAAATACAGCAGGAGTAGAAACACCTATTGGAAAACCTGCTATTTATGGCTCAACCAGCTTATCGCCAGATAAAAACTATATATTGATAGAAACCATCCGCAAGCCTTTTTCTTATCTGGTTTCGGCCTATGGCTTTCCATCAACCGTTACCATTACCGATTTAGCAGGTAAAACTGTTAAAGTAATTGCAGAACTACCTTCGTCAGAAGGTACTCCATCAGGTTATGACAATGCACAAAATGTACCTCACGGATTTGATTGGCGGGATGATGAACCGGCAACGCTGGTTTGGTCTAAACCTTTAGATAGTGGCTTAATTAAAAAAGATGTTCCTTATCATGATGCAGTATATGCTATAAGCGCACCTTTTACAGGCACAGAGAAAGAATTGTTTAAAACGCAAACCCGTTTTCGTGGTATACAATGGGGCGATGCCAATCTGGCATTAATTATGGAAGGACTACGCAGTAAACAAACCAGCAAAGTAAGCCGTTATAACCCAACAACAGGTACCGTAGAAGAATTGTATAGCAGAAATCAAACCGATGCCTATGGTAACCCTGGTTCTCCGGTAACAACTAAAAACAAATACGGCCGTCAGGTAATTAAAACTGTAGATAACGGCACCAAGCTACTCATGAACAATCCGGTTGGCTCTTCAGAAAAAGGAGATTTACCTTTTCTAGCAAAGTTCGACCTGGCCAGCAAGAAAAATGAAATTATCTGGCGCAGTGCCGAAGGAACCTTTGAATATGTAAGCGAAGTAATTGATCCCGATAAGTTGGTGTTACTTACCCGCAAAGAGAGTCAGAAACTGGTACCAAATTATTTTATCAAAAACCTGGTTCTCCGCATTGCCGACAGGCCAATAACCGATTTCAGTAATCCCTATCCATCCTTAGAAGGTATTACCAAAGAAAAAATTTCATACAAACGTGCCGATGGAGTTGATTTAACCGGCGATTTATACTTACCAAAAGGATATAACAAAGAGAAAGATGGCCCGCTACCTGCTTTGATCTGGGCTTACCCGCGTGAGTTTAACTCTGCAGCTGATGCGGCTCAAATCCGAGGATCGAAAGATAAATTTACCGCTATTAGCTGGGCCTCGCCTATTTTTTGGGTAACCCGCGGCTACGCTGTTTTAGATAATGCCGAAATGCCAATTGTAGCTAAAGAAGGCAAAAAACCTAACGATACTTTTGTTGATCAGTTACAGTTAAATGCCGAAGCAGCCATTAATAAACTGGCCGATTTAGGCGTAGGCGACAAAAAACGTATGGCAGTTGGCGGTCACAGCTATGGCGCATTTATGACCGCGAACTTACTGGCGCACACCAATCTTTTTGCAGCCGGTATTGCCCGCAGTGGTGCTTATAACCGTACCTTAACCCCTTTCGGTTTCCAAAATGAAGAGCGTACCTATTGGCAGGCACCTCAGTTATATTATGAAATGAGTCCATTCAGCTATGCCGATAAAATTAAAACACCTTTACTTTTAATTCACGGCGATTCTGACGATAACCCTGGTACCTTCCCCATTAACAGTGAGCGTTTGTTTAATGCCATTAAAGGTGCAGGCGGTACTACCCGTTTTGTATTTTTACCTTACGAAGCCCACAGCTACCGCGGTAAAGAAAACCTGTTGCATATACTATGGGAGCAAGATCAGTGGTTAGAAAAATATGTGAAAAACAAAAAATAATTCTCGTCGACACTCACCGGTTAAAGCGCCTTCATTTGGGGGCACTTTTTTTGTTTACAGCGCTTCCATTGTCTCAGATATTTATACCGCTCACTCCCTTTATTTTATTGCCACGGAGGCACATATTGGCACGGAATATTCTGCATTTACTTTGTGTACTTTGCGGTTAAATTGCTACCAATACTGCTAAACTACCCCCTTGTACCTCATGCTATGCCCACTTCATTTTAAAACCTTACATTTATGCTATAAAAAGAACATTCCCTTTACTTATTTGTTAAGCCCATATGGACTACATAGACTATTATAAAATCCTCGATTTAAAAAAAGATGCAACAACCGAGGATATTAAGAAAGCTTATAGAAAACTAGCCCGGAGACACCACCCCGACCTTAACCCAAACAATGATGAGGCCAACAAAAAATTTCAGCAGGTTAACGAAGCTAACGAAGTTTTAAGCGACCCTGAAAAGCGAAAGAAATACGACAAGTATGGCAAAGATTGGCAACATGCTGATCAGTTAGATGCTCAGCAACAGAGACAATATCAATCACAAGGAAGAGGTTACGGAGGCAATAGCTATTCGGGTGGATTTGGTGGTGATGATTTCTCTGATTTCTTTTCTTCCATGTTTGGTGGTGGAGGCCGAAGCAGCAGAAATTCGCCTTTTAAAGGACAAGATTACAACGCCGATTTACAGCTAAACCTGCTCGATGCCTATACTAGCCACAAGCAAACCTTAACGGTAAATGGTAAACAAGTGCGCATCACCATCCCTGCAGGGGTAGAAAACGGACAAAAAATTAAATTACCAGGTTATGGCGCACCCGGTGTAA
Organism: Pedobacter sp. KBW01; assembly: GCF_003852395.1. Taxonomy (NCBI): domain Bacteria; kingdom Pseudomonadati; phylum Bacteroidota; class Sphingobacteriia; order Sphingobacteriales; family Sphingobacteriaceae; genus Pedobacter; species Pedobacter sp. KBW01. The sequence goes on along the minus strand of NZ_QAJQ01000001.1, from coordinate 16,893 downwards.
ACAATGGTCCTCCCGGCGATTTATACATCAAGTTTAGCATTACCGATAATCCTAAATTTAAAAGAAAAGGAAACGACATCTACATACAGGAAGAGATCGACTTATATATAGCTGTGTTGGGCGGCGAGAAAATTATAGATACTCTTAATGGCAAGGTGAAATTAAAAGTGCCGGAAGGTACACAGCCCGATGCCACCTTGCGTTTAAAAGGGAAAGGGTTCCCTGTTTATAAAAAAGAAAATCACTTTGGCGATTTATACATTAAATGGCTGGTTAAATTACCTACCGGGTTAAACGCCGAACAAAAAGAACTATTCGAAAAACTCTCCAAACTTTAAAAATCATGGAAAATAAGCTTATCCCAGTCGAAGACATATGCGCTTATCATCATGTAGAGATTAATTTTATCCAATCTCTCGAAGATTTTGGTTTAATTCATACCACAGTTAAAAAGAAGGCTGCCTTTTTACCCATGGCCGAATTAACAAAACTGGAGCAGTACCTGCGCCTGGCTCAGGATTTAGAGATTAACCTCGAGGGCATTTATGCGGTATCACACCTGCTTAACCAGTTACAGGATATGCAGGAAGAAATACGATCGCTTAAGAACGAAATTAACTATTACAAGCAACTTAACCAGTAACATTAATCAACCGTTTGTGCAAAAATTTGCATTAAAAGTGCGTACAAAAACACAATCTTTTTAAGATTAGTTTCTTAAATTGGCGGTCTAATTTTATAAAAATGAGCGATTTGTCTTCAAAATTCATCGAAAAAATAAAATCATCCTATGCCCCAGCGGGTTCGTACATTTATTTAGGCGCCGGAATTTTAGACGGACAGATTTACAGTGAAGCCGAAGTTAACTTATCATTAAAAATGATGAACAGGCACGGTTTAATTGCCGGTGCTACGGGAACAGGTAAAACCCGTACGCTGCAATTACTGGCCGAACAGTTATCAGATGCTGGTGTTCCGGTTTTTATGTTAGATGTAAAAGGCGATTTATCGGGCTTAAACCAGCCAGGTGCTGTTAACCCTAAAATAGAAGAAAGGTCGCAACAGCTTAATAAACCATTTACGCCTACAGGCTTCCCGATCGAAATTTATTCGCTTTCGGGAAAAATGGGTGCACAGATGCGTGCAACCGTACTCGAATTCGGACCTACACTCCTATCAAAAGTGTTAGATTTAAACGATACCCAATCTGGTGTTATGGCCGTTATCTTCAAATATGCCGATGATAACAAAATGCCCATTATCGATTTAAATGACTTAAAGAAACTGGTTTCTTATTTATCAGAAGGTGCAGGCGCTGCAGAAATAAAAAGCAGTTATGGCAGTATCTCTACAGCCACATCGGGCACCATATTAAGAAAAATTGTAGCCATCGAGCAACAAGGACTGGGTGGCATGTTTGGCGAAAAATCTTTTGATATTGAAGATCTTTTTGAACGTGTAGATGGCAAAGGTACTATCAGTTTATTGAATATTGCCGATGTTCAAAACCAACCCGTATTATACTCTACGTTTTTATTGAGTTTACTGGCAGAGCTTTTTAATACCATGCCAGAGGTTGGGGATCTGGACAAACCCAAACTGGTTTTCTTCTTTGATGAAGCACATTTATTGTTTAAAAATTCATCAAAGGCTTTTTTAGAGCAGATTGAAACTATTATCCGGTTAATCCGTTCAAAAGGGATTGGGGTTTTCTTCTGCACACAAGCTCCTACTGATGTGCCTGAAAGTGTTTTAGGCCAACTGGGCAATCGTGTACAGCATGCTTTAAGGGCTTTTACACCAAACGACGTAGATGCTTTAAAAAAGACAGTAAATACCTATCCAAAATCTGATTTTTACGAAATAGACAAAATATTAACCTCCTTAGGTACTGGCCAGGCTTTAGTTACCGTACTGAATGAGAAAGGTATTCCAACCGAAGTTTCGGCTACCATGCTTACCCCTCCAAGGGCAGTAATGGGCCCGCTTACTGCCGCTGACTTTGATCAACTGGTGCACGCCAGTCCGATGTTTACCAAATACAAAGATCCGATCGATCCGGAAAGTGCATACGATATTTTAACAAAACGCATTAACGAGCAAGTTGCCGCCGAAGAACAGGCCAAACAAGAAGTAGAAGCCCAGAAACAAGCCGAAGCAGAAAGCAAACCTAAACCGGGAGAAAAAAGCCTGGTAGAACAGGTAATGGGCGCGACCATCACCCGCCAGATTGGTAAAGAAATTGTGCGCGGTATATTTGGCATGCTTACCGGAAAGAAAACCAGATCAAAATCTGGCGGGGGACTCTTTGGATTCTAAAAAACAAATAATTAACCTTTTAAACGCTCAAATTATTAATTTCGCGATACGAACCGGGAGAATTAAATCACTTAATCTCCTAAAAAGTTCAGCACTAACAAAAATTAACAAGTAATAGATGAAACCCACCCTATTAATATTGGCTGCTGGCATGGCAAGCCGCTACGGAAGCATGAAACAGATTGATGGATTTGGTCCGAATGGCGAAACCATTATCGATTATTCTATTTACGATGCAATTAATGCTGGTTTTGGCAAAATTGTATTCATCATTAAAGAAGAGTTTGTAAATGAGTTTAAAGCTATTTTCGAACCAAAACTTGCCGGCAGAATTGAAACTGATTACGTTTTTCAAAACTTCGATTTAAAACAATTTGGTATTGAAGAAGAAATATACAGAGAAAAACCATGGGGTACGGCACACGCTATCCTATCGGGTAGAAATGCAATTAAAGAGCCATTCTGTGTAATCAATGCAGATGATTTTTATGGTTACGATGCCTTTAAAAAGATGGTAGATTTCTTAACTACCGAAGTTACGGATAGCAATTACTCCATTATCGGTTATCAGGTAGGCAATACACTTTCGGAGTTTGGCGCAGTTTCACGTGGGGTTTGTAAAGTAGATGCAGCCAATAATTTAGAAGAAATTGTTGAGCGTACCAAAGTTTATCCTAAAGATGGAAACATCTTTTACGATGAAGATGGCGAAGAGTTCCCATTAAGTTTTGATACACCTGTATCTATGAATTTCTGGGGCTTTACACCAGCTGTTTTCAAGATTACTGAAGACATGTTCAGAGCGTTTGCTATGGCTAATAAAGATAAACCTAAAGCTGAATTCTTTATTCCGCTAATTGGCGAAAATCTGGTAAAAACCAATACTGCAACCTTTAAAGTAGTTCCTACTTCGAACAAATGGTTCGGCGTAACCTACAAAGAAGATAAACCTTTTGTTCAGGATTGTATTGACCAGTTGGTAAAAGACGGAACCTACCCTGAAAAATTATGGAACTAAATTTAGCCTCCGAAGTTTTAGAAGCTTACGGATACGCTAAAGAGAATATTACGATTACACAAATAGGTACGGGTTTAATTAACCGTACTTATTTGCTTTCGCCTTTTGCTGAAGAAAAAAAATATATACTTCAGAATATCAATACTGTAGTTTTTACTTCACCACAAACCATTGCCAGCAACCTACGGGCAATAGCCGATTACCTGAGTTTCGCTTATCCCGATTATCTTTTTATTAAACCCGTTGCTACTACCAAAGGTGAAGAAATGGCTTATATCCACCAGGATTACTGGCGGATGCTTCCTTTTGTACCCAACACCATTTCGTTAGATGTTTTAGCTGACCCGAAACAAGCTTACGAAGCGGCAAAACAATTTGGCAAACTGAGCCGGTTACTCGATAATTTTGATGCTACCAGTCTTCAGCCAACGATTTCAGGCTTTCATGACCTAAACTTGCGTTACGAACAATTTACACTGGCCTTAAACCAGGCCAACGACAAGCTAAAAACTCAGGCAGCAGCACAGATTGAAAATGCTTTATCCCACAGATACATTTTAGATTATTACATTTCTTATGCACACCGAAAGGATTTTCCTGATCGCGTAATGCACCATGATACTAAAATAAGTAATGTTTTATTAGATGATGAAAGCTATGAAGGTATTTGTGTAATTGACCTGGACACCATTATGCCCGGAAAATTTATTTCTGATCTGGGCGATATGATGCGTACCTACCTTTGTGCATACTCAGAGAACGAAACCGACTTAACTAAGATTAAAGTGCGTTTGCCTTATTTTGAGGCGATGATAAAAGGCTATTTAGCGGAGATGAAAAGTATTTTAACTGAAACAGAAAAAGAGCTCATCTTATTCTCAGGTAAATACATTATTTACATGCAAGCCTTACGCTTTTTAACCGACTTTTTAAGCGGCGATAAGTACTATCCTACCGATTACCCGGAACAAAACCTCGACCGCACTAAAAACCAGTTTAAACTGCTTTACGAAATAGCCGTAAACGAAAAGGAATTACAGGATATTATTGAGGAAAATTTGGTTTAATCAAAAATACAAATCGCTTTTCGAACTACCAGGGTTAATTATTTGTTTTTAGAAAATAAACAACTGTTTTTTGCTCAAAATCAAGCACACTCTTTTCGGGATCGTTAGTTTTTACTCTTTCGATTCGCTTATTAAGAATATAGCCAGGCTTAATGTATACAGTTCCTTTTCCTTCATAATTATCATTTTTTTTGAAATCAGATTTATTTAATTCGTCTTCAAACAATTCATAGTTTACATCATTAAGAGCATAAACCAATTCTTTCCCTGGAGTAACCTTGATTATATTTTTTTTGAATTTATTATTATAAACATAGGAATTTCCGTTATAAGCTCCTTCGTACTGCCACTTTTGATTTATAGAATTTAAATATTGATTTATTTCTGACGGATTCTTTAATTCTATAAGTTTCTCCAAATCTGAAATGCTAATATCTCTTATTTTTATCTTTAAATATTTAGCTATATCAGTATCGCTTCTGAGAATTTGGAGTATCGTCGGGTATTTACTTGAATATACTATCGGAACCTCCTGATACCTATAATAATTTTCAAATTCTTCGGCAGAAATATCCTGAGCTGTTTGATATACTTTTCCATCCTGAGTTTTATATCTTATAATAACACTTGTAAAATCTGCTTTTCGGGTTTTAAAAGAACTACCATTAACGATTTCTCCTACAGTATACTTACCATTCTTTTCAATTTCCAAACTACTTTCATTTACTGTATTAAAAATTAAAAAACCAGAGAATCCAAAAAAGAAAATTACAATCACAACAATCAAAATACAGCCAAAATTATCTTGCTTTTTATCTTCTGCTTTTACAGCTTTTGGTGGATAAAAATTGAAAAATGTTATAGTAAGCAATATAGTTGATAGAATGCCGCCAACCAGGGTTAAAATTGTAGTATGGGCATGAAAAACATCTAATGGAACTCCTTTATAGAAAAAAGCAATCGATAATAAAGTAAGCGCTAAGAATATATATTTTTTATACATTTTATTGAGATTAATTTAGTCTCACAATAATACATTGTTTAATTAGCAAATCAAATTTTCTATATATAAACAACTATTGACACCCCAGAGCGGGAAGGCAAAAAGCTACGATTGATAGATTGCCTATGATGAGCTATTTAACAAAAAAGCGTTCCTGAACTTAATCAGAAACGCTTTTTATTTTATACTCCCAAGACTCTCGACTCAGGACTGAAGACTCTAAGACTTATTTCTCTTCTTTTACTTCTTCAAAGTCAACGTCAGTAACGTTATCGCCACCTTGAGCCTGACCATCAGCTTGTGGTTGTTCACCACCCTGAGGTTGCTCACCAGCTTTGTACATTTCTTCTGATGCTACGTTCCAGGCAGCTTGCAATTCAGCAGAAGCTGCATCGATATCTGCAAAGTTACGTGAAGAATGTGCTGCTTTTAATTTCTCTAAACCAGCTTCGATAGGTGCTTTTTTATCTGCAGATAATTTATCACCAAACTCTTTTAACTGTTTCTCAGTTGAGAAGATTAAAGCATCAGCTCCATTAATTTTATCAGCTTCTTCTTTTTGCTTAGCATCATCTGCTGCATTAGCTTCAGCTTCTTCTTTCATTTTTTTGATCTCAGCGTCAGTTAAACCTGAAGATGCTTCGATACGGATTTTTTGCTCTTTACCAGTAGCTTTATCTTTTGCACTTACGTGTAAAATACCGTTGGCATCAATATCAAAAGATACTTCTACCTGAGGCACACCACGAGGTGCTGGTGGAATACCATCTAAAATGAAACGGCCAATTGTACGGTTTTGTGTAGCCATTGGGCGCTCACCTTGTAAAATGTGGATTTCTACTGAAGGCTGGTTATCAGCTGCAGTTGAGAAAGTTTCCGATTTTTTAGTTGGGATAGTTGTGTTAGACTCAATTAATTTAGTCATTACACCACCCATAGTTTCGATACCTAATGATAAAGGAGTAACGTCTAATAACAATACATCTTTCACATCACCAGTTAATACACCACCTTGAATAGCAGCACCAATTGCTACAACTTCATCAGGGTTAACACCTTTACTTGGCTCTTTACCGAAGAAAGCTTTAACTGCATCCTGAATTGCAGGGATACGTGTTGAACCACCAACTAAGATAATTTCGTCGATATCGCTTGTGCTTAAACCAGCGTTTTTCAAAGCAGATTTACAAGGATCGATAGTACGTTTAATTAAGCTATCAGCCAATTGTTCAAATTTAGCACGAGATAAAGTACGTACTAAGTGTTTCGGGCCACTTGCATCAGCAGTAATGTATGGTAAGTTAATTTCTGTTGAAGTTGTGCTTGATAACTCAATTTTAGCTTTCTCAGCAGCTTCTTTTAAACGTTGTAAAGCCATTGGATCCTTAGCTAAATCCATGCTGTTTTCAGCTTTGAATTCTGCTGTTAACCAATCAATGATAATGTGGTCAAAGTCATCACCACCTAAGTGTGTATCACCGTCAGTAGATTTTACTTCGAAAACGCCATCACCTAGCTCCAATACAGAAACGTCATGTGTACCACCACCGCAGTCAAACACAACAATTTTCATGTCTTTGTGTGCCTTATCCAAGCCGTAAGCTAAAGCAGCTGCAGTTGGCTCGTTAATGATACGTTTTACAGTTAAACCTGCAATTTCACCAGCCTCTTTAGTAGCTTGACGTTGTGCATCGTTAAAGTAAGCAGGTACAGTAATTACCGCTTCAGTAACTTCCTGACCTAAGAAATCTTCAGCAGTTTTTTTCATTTTCTGCAAAATCATTGCAGAAATCTCTTGTGGAGTGTATTTTCTGTCGTCGATTTCAACACGTGGCGTGTTGTTATCGCCTTTTACTACTTTATAAGGTACGCGTCCAGCTTCTTTCGCACTTTCGTCGTAGCTGTTACCCATAAAGCGTTTAATCGAATATATCGTTTTTGTTGGGTTGGTTATAGCCTGACGTTTAGCAGGCTCGCCAACTTTACGCTCACCGTTTTCTGCAAAAGCAACAATAGACGGTGTAGTACGTTTGCCCTCACTGTTTGCGATAACTACAGGCTCATTGCCCTCCATTACGCTCACGCATGAGTTTGTTGTTCCTAAGTCTATTCCAATAATTTTTCCCATTGTATTTTTATTTTCTCTTTTTTAAAGTATTATAATTTCTACTCCTATTAAACAATGCTTGTGCCAATTGGTTTTTGGCAGATAATATGGGCAAAAGACTGATAAAATGTAAAAAATAATCTGATTTAATACTGACAGCATGACAGAAAGAGATGAAAAATGTACGATGGCAGATGGCTAAGAAAGACTAAAGACCAAGGCAGAAAGACTAAAGCATGAAAAAGGCCAAAGCTGAGAGACTAAAGCTAAAAGCATGAGGTGAAGATTAGGATAAATACTTAAAATTATTTGAAAATGAAAGTTCGGATCTCGTCGGGAGCAGCAGCTCCTCTATCCACTTTATCCCGATTTTACATCGGGATGCCCGCTCCTATCAGGTTTAGTTAAAAACAGTTATTGTAAAAAACTCAGGCCTGCCCAGCAAAGCGCATTAAACAAAACAACAAAAACGCTACCAACAATTAGGATTGATCAGGCTAAATACGGTCAATGTTTTATATCTTTAAAATACCGAAACCGGTATAATCACTTAAATCATATAATCTAAAAAATAATGCAGATAGCAGCACAAATCATGATCGGGCTTGTTGCCCTTATCCATATTTATATCCTTTGGCTCGAAATGTTTGCCTGGACAACCAAAGCACCAAAAGTTTTCAAAACCATCCCTAAAGATTTATTTGGTCCAACCAAAACATTGGCCGCAAACCAGGGCCTGTACAATGGCTTTTTAGCGGCAGGTTTAATCTGGTCGCTATGCATAACCGACCACCACTGGCGCCTTTATGTAGCTATATTCTTCTTAACCTGCGTAATTATTGCAGGTATTTATGGTGCAGCAACGGCCAGTAAGAAAATTTTGTATGTGCAATCAATCCCTGCATTAATTGCCGTGATTTTATTGCATTTATAAGTTCCGTTCTATCGGTCGGTGGCAATACCAACCAAAACAACTGGTATCAATCAATTCTTATTCCTACCATCGGTTGGTGTCCACACTACAAGAAAAATAACATGGATACCTCGATTGCCATCATGGTTGATATGAGTATCCACTCTGGTAAAAACAGGCTTTTTGTTTACGATTTTAAGCAAAAAGCAATCACTATCGAAGGATTATGTGCTCATGGTGTAGGCGGAGACAGCACACCAACCAAAGTGGTGTTCAGCAATAAAGAAGGTAGCTATTGCACTTCATCGGGAAAGTACAAGGTTAAAGGCCGTACCTATAGTAACTGGGGAATTAATGTGCACTATAAAATGTATGGATTAGAAGAAACTAACAGTAAGCATTTAGAAGGATTGTCGTTTTGCATTCCTACAGTCCTGTCCCCAATTATGAAATTTATCCACAAACCTTATTTGGTCAAAGTGCCGGTTGCCCGGTTTTATCTGATGCAACAATGCGAAAAATATACGGGTTGCTCAAAACGAAGAAAAAGCCGGTACTGCTTTGGATTAATGTTTAAAACGCTAGAAAATCAAAGGATTTAGAAACTAATTACGGCCTAAATGGCTACTAATGTTTGAATATATACTCCAATTCGTGCTCATTCTCACCTGATCTATTTGAACATAGGCCTTTGCTATTAATATAACCCTGCAACTTAATTTATCACGTTAATTGATAATTCATATTATTTGGTTATTTTTCGGAAATGAATAATAGGCAGCAAGCTCTATGTAACAGGAGGACACAGTGATTTTTACGCACTAGGCACTAAAAAGCTATGGATGCTCGACCTTGATAGATACGAACGACGAAGGCTGAAATAGCAATTATAATTAACTTTTTAAAACCATTTAAAGTTCTAAAAGCCGCTCCAAATGATGGTAACCAATTCCGAAATATGCCTTGCTTGCTTTAATCTTCTCCAAAACCTCCGCTTTCCGCTCTGCGCTTAGCGCTTTGCCCTTCACTCCTACAACTAGTACATTCTTTGGCGTATGCGCGTCAGAAATAAATTCGAAAACCTTGGTTTTGTAGCCAAAATATTCTAAAATCAAAGCACGTATACCGTCGGTAACCATCTCTGCCTGCCGCTCTAAAAATATTCCGTATTTGGTTAAAAAAGAAACATCATTTTTCACTTTGTGTTGTTCAATTTCCCTGCGTATTTGTTTGTGGCAACAAGGTGCAACCACAATCAGTTCGGCATTGGCTTTAATTCCTTTAAAAATAGCATCATCCGTTGCCGTATCGCAGGCGTGTAGTGCAATCAGCAGGTTTACATCGACTGCCTGGTAATCCTCAATTGTTCCCTGTACAAAATTCAATTTATCGAAAGATGATTTTTCAGCAACCTGATTACATAGCTCAACCATATCCTGGCGGTACTCCACCCCAACCACTTCAGTTTCCAGTTTCAAAACCGAATGCAGATAATCGTAAAGTGCAAAAGTTAAATACCCCTTACCCGAGCCCATATCGGCGACCTTTTTTACGGTTGCTGCCGGCAGTTCTTTTATTAATGAACTTAAAATTTCGATATAGTGGTTAATCTGACGGAATTTATCCTGCGCATTTTTAAATACCTTTCCCTCTGCATCGGTGATTTTTAGTTCCGTTAAATAGGTTTTCGAACCTGCTTTAATCAATCTGGTTTTTTCTTTATCGTGATTGCCGGACGGAGCCTCCTTGCTCGAAGCGTTGTTTTCCCTCATCACTACCTTTCCATTGTTCAGCTCTTCCAGTATCAGGTCTTTATCTGTGGTAAACAAGGTGCCAATTTTAAAGCCATTCTCCAGATAAGCAGTAATTAAACTTAGTGCCTCATCGAGGGTATAATTTTTTACCACATCGCGGGTTTTATAGCGATAAGTAAAAGCCAATTTATCTTCACGTTTAATCACCACCCTGCGGATCAGGATTTGCTTTAAAGCTTCTTCTGCTCCTTTATAGTTACCAAAAGAAACCTTTACAAAAGTTCTGGTTTCAAAACTCTCTTTTAAAGCAGCAATAAATTGTTCGATATAGGCAGATACTGGCATTGATAAAGTTTAAGCTGCAAAGATAATCAAGTTTACGGGCTAAGCCTTATACTTGAAATAATGTAACAATAGAGCGACCATTACAAAAAACAATGGAAGATGTAAGAGGGAATATGGAATGTATTCCTAGTTGAAAAACCGTTGAAGCTACCTTAAACAAATGATTGACATAATACGATTTAGAAACGTTTAAAGCTTCATTATCTATACTGATTCTAAAGAAGGTGATCGCTTTTATTTAAAAAAATTAAACTTTAGATTAGATGTATTAAACATCTAACCATTTTACATGAGTGACTTTCAGATAAAGAAATCGCCTACCGTTTACGATGCCATCATTGTTGGCTCGGGTGCCGGTGGCGGAATGGCTGCATACGTATTGGCACATGCAGGTCAAAAAGTTTTATTGCTCGAAGCTGGCCAAAACTTCGATCCCCGATTAGATTCACACCAGTTAAAATGGCCCTGGGAATCACCGCGCCGAGGCGCTGGTACAGTTCGTCCTTTTGGCGATTTTGATGCTTCTTATGGTGGCTGGGAACTGGAAGGTGAGCCTTATACCCAAAAAAACAAAAGCGAATTTGAATGGTTCCGTTCGCGCATGCTGGGTGGCCGTACCAACCACTGGGGAAGAATTTCGCTGCGCATGGGACCAGAAGATTTTAAACCTAAGGATGGTTTAACCGATAGCTGGCCTATTACCTATGCTGATGTAAAGCCATTTTACGATAAGGTTGACCGCATGATTGGTATTTATGGTACAGTTGAAGGCATTGAAAGTGAACCAGATGGGATTTTCATGAAGCCACCAAAACCGCGTTTAAATGAACTATTCATTAAAAAAGGGGCTGAAAAAGCCGGTGTAAAAGTTATTGCAGGCCGTGGTTCAGTACTTACTGAGGCACTCCCAAACAATAACGACCGCGCACCCTGTTTTTACTGTGGCCAATGTGGCAGAAGCTGTAAAGTTTACGGAGATTTCTCTGCCTCGTCATGTTTGGTAAACCCGGCTGTAAAAACCGGCAACCTGACGGTAATTACCGATGCGATGGTGCGTGAAGTAATTACCGATAAAGACGGTAGCGCTAAAGGTGTTTCGTATGTAAACCGCAAAGACCTGCAAGAATATCAGGTTAATGGCAAGCTGGTTATTTTAGGTGCCAGTGCCTGCGAATCGGCAAGGATTTTATTGAATTCGAAATCAAGCTCCCACCCCAATGGCTTAGCCAATAGCAGTGGTGTAGTAGGTAAATACCTGCACGACTCCACCGGAGCAAGTGTTTCTGGTTTTCTACCGCAATTGATGGATCGGAAACGCTATAACGAAGATGGCGTGGGTAGCGTACACATTTACTCGCCATGGTGGCTGGATAATAAACGCTTAAACTTTCCGCGCGGCTACCACATCGAATACTGGGGTGGCATGGGCATGCCAGCTTATGGATTTGGCGGTGGTATAGCTGAAATGAATGGTATGATACCAGGCAGGGATGGCAAAATGAAAGAGGCTGGTGGCTATGGTAAATCGTTAAAAGACGATTACCGCCGTTTTTACGGTACCGGCGTGGGTATGGCTGGTAGAGGAACTGCCATCGCGCGCGAAGACAATTATTGCGAAATCGACCCCAATATGGTCGACAAATATGGTATACCGGTATTGCGCTTTAATTACAAATGGGCAAAAGATGAAATCCTCCAGGCTAAGCACATGCAGGAAACTTTCTTAAGCATTATGAAAGAAATGGGCGCAGTAGTAACTTCAGAAATACAGGGTGCCGATACCAATTATGGCTTGCTTAATCCGGGTAAAATTATTCACGAAGTTGGAACCATACGCATGGGCGATGATCCTAAAAAATCGGCATTGAATAAATACTGCCAGGCGCACGACTGCAAAAACCTATTTGTGGTAGATGCTGGCCCGTTTGTACAGCAAGGCGATAAAAATGCCACCTGGACTATCCTAGCACTTTCTATGCGTACCGCCGAATATATTTTAGCTCAAAAGAAAAAACAAAACATTTAAAAGAATTACAACATGAACAGACGTGATTCCATAAAGGCATTGGGCTTAACAGCCATTAGCACTGCAGTAATATTAGAGGCTTGTAAACAACCCGAAAATAAAACCGAAGCGGTTGCAACTGAAGAAACGGCAAAAGAAACCGGCAGGGAGCAATGGGAAATAGATCGCGATAAGAACCTTAAAGCGGAAATCTTTTTTACCAAACATGAAATGGCAACGATTACCGTTTTAGCCGATATCATTATCCCTAAAGACGATGTTTCGGGTAGTGCATCGGATGCCAAAGTGCCTGAATTTATCGAATTTATTGTAAAAGACATTCCGGAACATAAAGTACCTATGCGAGGCGGCTTGAAATGGCTGGATGTTTATTGTTTCAATAAGTTCCAGAAACCATTTGTAGAGGCTTCAGCAGCGCAACAGATTTCAATTGTAGATGAAATTGCTTACCCTAAAAAGGCTAGACCAGAAGTAAGACCGGGCGTAACATTTTTTAACCGGATGAGAGATTTAACTGCATCGGGCTTTTATACAACCGAAATGGGCGTAAAAGATATTGGTTATGTAGGTAACGCGCCAAACCAATGGGCTGGTGTACCAGCCGATGTATTAAAACAATACGGCATGGAAAATGTGAAGGTATAAAGCGAAAACCGTCATCTCGACCGGAGCATTGCGGAGTGGAGAGATCTATCTTGAGACAGATTTCTCGACTACGCTGCACCCGATAGCTATCTGGCCCGCTCGAAATGACGGTATATTATCTTCAACCGAAATAATATGGTTCGTGTAAACACGAACCATGGAATTAGTATAATGCTTCAACTAAAAAAAATAGCTCAGGGTTTAAACCCTGAGCTATTTTTTTGTGCCATCCACCCGATTTGCAATCGCGAAGAACGAGCTGATCGGTTATATCGATCTTGAAAAAACACATTACAAATGTGTAGCTTCATAATCCTCCTTGCAAACGAGGACTATGGCTTAGGATAATATAAAAAGACCGTCATCTCGACTGAAATGCAGTGAAATGGAGAGATCTGTCTCGAGACAAATCTCTCTACTTCGCTGCGCTCGAAATGATTGGAACTTTAAGGGAGTTATTTACATTAACTTCTCTGCTAACAATATCGATTTTTATATAAAAAATTATTACTCCACTATCAGGATCAAACCTTTTCCTTTTTCAACAGGGACCGATTTTCCATCAGTGTAATTTCCTGCCGTTTGAAATTTATCAATTGCCGGAGCAGTTATTTTTGCCTTTGCGGCGTCTAAACCTAACTTAGCCCAATCGATGTTTAAATTAACTTTTACATCACCTTCGGCCCAGCTAGCCAAAGCGATCATGGTTTTGCCTTGCTTTTTATACGCTGTAGCTAAAACTTTCGAATTGTCGGTCTTAACTGGACAGTTTTCGCTCCAGTAACCAAACATTTCAGATCCTTTAATTCCAAAATTGTCCCAGGCTTTCCACAAAGGTTTTGGGTCGCTCTTTTCTGACCAACCTAAACGGCTTGTCATGCCATAAATCATTCCACGCCATGGGTTTCCATCATCTTGCAACATTTCGCCCATTAAACCAAACGGAATGCCACTCACTTCAGTTAAAAAGAAGTCAGGGTTATTTTTTTGGTAATCGAAATATTCGCCAAACCATAAACGGTTCAAATAAGGGAAGTGTTCCATATATAAAATGGCACTGTTATTAAAACCATCGCTTTTGTTGTACTGGTTTGCCGAATGTAGATCGATAATACCCGGATGGTTATTTTGGGTTAATACACGCTTAATCCGCTTCATAGTTACGCGGTCAAAAGCCACATCGTCAAGATAAACGCCATCAATCCCCACATTATTTACCAGCCAGTTCATTCCTTCTACATAGTAATTATGCCAGCGGTTCATTCCACTATTAATTACTGCTGCATCTTTAATTTCGGGTACAAACCAGGCGGCAATGTAATTAGAATCCAAATGCTCTTGCAACCAGCTAAAGCCCCCCCCCTTTCCAGGCGAATAAACTTCAGTACCTAGACTCCGCAAAGCAGGCCACTCGTAGGCATGGTTCGATAGCTCGCGAACGGTATTGTAGATCTTAACTTTCAGGCCTTTGCTGTGCGCATCGCTGATATAGTTTTTCATCTTTTTCCATTCAATAAACGGATAGTTGATCCAAGGGTTGATCGGTGTAGCATGGTGAATATTTACCACAGTTGCTCCTGCCGCTTTAATGGCATCTAATTCGCCATATTTATGATAAAAACGGTTATCCCACTGGAAGTCGGTATCGAGCAAGTGAAACGGCGTAATTAGCAGGTTAAAATTATAACAAAGTACATCACCTTTTTTCATGCTTCTTGCGCCAGTAAAGTTATCGGCTAGCATCGAACTGCCTTTAACATTAATCTGAATTCCACCTTTATCTTCATTACCCCAAGATTTAGGCAATAATAATGGCTTCTGCAGGTAAAAATTAGTATTCAACGGACGAACATAGCGTTCATCTCTTAAATTGTAATATAGCCCCGCATTTACATTCCCGATCCATACAGCATCCTGGTTTTTATTGGCTACATCCCATTTCCACCTAACAGTATCCGGTCTAACACCACCTTTTTCGCCCAATCCCATTAAATATTTGGTCGCACCCTTATCAAATGGAATATGAAAATCAACATTGCTGAAATCTACATCTTTTAAAGCGGTAACCTTAATTACGTAATGTACATAACCATCAAACTCCAAAGCACCTTCCAAATCCATTTTTAAATTTTCAGAGGTATTGGTAGCCGTCCATTTGACTGTACCCGCTTCTTTGCTGATAATCTGGAAATTACTTGCAACAAATTTCTCTTGTGTTTTTGGTGTATTAAAAAAATGAAAGTGAATTGGCTCAGCTAAAATATTGTTGGGCTTATCGGTGTAAGCCGTCATTTCGGCATTAAAGAAAGTCTGGATTTGTTTAGGGAAACCATCGGGGTTGATCTCAAATTTACGGCCCAAAAGCGAAATCACATTTCCCTGAACCGTTAGTGGCGTGTAAGGTGCCACCACAGTATTGGCTTGTGCCAGTGTTGAATTTAACCAGGTTAAACGGGTTTGTTTGGCAGGTGTTCCTACACCGGAATCAGCAAGTACTTCATTTCCTACAGTAATTCTGGCAGCGATTACTTTTGCTTTTCCATTGGCTTTAACTATAAAGTTGCCCACGTATACACCAGCGGCTGTTGTTTTAGGAATATCAACGGTAACCCACATCGGCTGAACCTTACCTGAAGTCACATTCACCACTTCTACCAGCGGTTTATTATCGTAACTGGTTCCTTTTGTATTTAAACAATTAATAAATTTAGCGGGAATTACTTTTCCGTTGGCTGTTTTTAAATCACCAAAGCTAACTGTTAGATTGTTTAAGTCTTTTAATGCAAATACGCCTAACTGAAAAGCATAATTTTCGCCTTTGCTTGCAGTGCCTGCAAAAGTAGCACTCGTCCCTTTTTGGATCCAACGATAAGGCAAATCGTTTTGCATTTTAATTGGATACAGCCTATCCTCCGGAAATACCACAAAAGCTTCCGCATTGTTTTTCGCTTTAATTGCAGCTGTTTCTTTCGCAGTAGCAATAACTTCCATTGGGTAGAAGCTATTAAAGGCATCAACAGATTGTATTTCCAGTACCGAACTATTCACAGCTGTACGTTTTGCCTGGTTTAGCCAGCTTTGATCTATCTGTTTCGGTTTTAAATAAACACCTTTAGGATAATTGCTTCTGCCTTCATTTTTATAGGCCAAGTAGTAAACGTAGTATTTTCCCGCACCACTAGGTTCAAAATAAATGTCAGCACTTTCGCGGGTTAATTTATCAGTCTCAAAAACAGCTACATTATTACCATCTGCATCCTGAATAATGAGGCCTTTAGCTTCTGGGTGTTCATCTCTCCTGCGCCAGTCTATTTTAGCATGTGCGATTTTACCAGTACCAGAGAATTGTATTACAACCCTGTGGTTGCCTAGCGAATCTGCGTTCCATGAACTATTGCCATTCGTATATTTTAGTGTTTGTGCATGGAGGGAGAACTGCCAAAAAAGGCAGGATAATAGAAATAACCTAAATTTCATCTTTAATTTGTTTGAAGCTAATTTATGCATAGCTGCTTGAAATAAAGTCATGTAATGAAAAAATGAGACAAACGTTTGCTCAATTGACCCGTCATTGGGAGGAGGAACGGCGAAGCAATCTTACAACGATCGCATTAAGATTGCCTGCCTGCCTGCAGCAGGCAGGCTTCGTACCTAGCAATGACGATCAAACGATTAGAAATCGAGTAGGAAGATAGG